>JBBRGK010000036.1:0-13560 GCA_038240805.1 Dehalococcoidia bacterium
GCACCGACTCCCAGGCCGGGCCTCGGACCTCTAAAGGGATGCGGTCCGCCGAGTCCTGCGAGTCCTGCGACTTAAGGTGGCGCCGGGTACTGGAGCGCGGACCGGCCACCAGCTCATCACCGTTGCGTAAGAATACCCGCGACCCGTCGGCGTGGCAGAGCCGGAACGCCGCTTCGGTGATCGCCGCAAGCGCTGCCTGCTCATCGCCGGGTGAGCCGCTGATGATGCCGAGCACATCGGCAGTCGCCGTCTGCTGGTCGAGTGACTCCTGCAATTCAGTGAACAGGCGGGCGTTTTCTATTGCAATAACCGCCTGGTCGGCGAAGGTTTCGATCAGGGCGCGTTCGGCCGCGGTGAACGCCTGCGGTTCGTCGCGGACTACCAGTACAGCCCCGATGGCGACGTCATTACGCAGGACCGGAGCGGCATATGCGGCAAGCGCGATTCTGCCCTGTTCACGGTTGTACGCCGCCGCATCTGGATACTCAGCCTCCCAATCCTCAATGGGGCCGACCACCTGTACCGCCTGGCCCGTCCGTAGCGCCGTGCCCACAAAAGAACCGGCACCCGGCACGGGTCCCAGTCCTACGCGGTCCGTGCTCAATGCACGATACTGCCCGTGCTCCAGATGAGCGACACCAGCAAATGATGCTTTGCACAGTCGTGCGAGTGTCTGCGCCAGCGCCTCAAAGACCGCTTCCAGACTGGTCGAATTCCTACTGATCAGCCGCAGCACCTCGCTGGCGCCGGCACGTTGCTCTACTGCCTCGGCAAGCAGCGCTTCCGCCTGTTCAACGCGTTGTTGCTGCGCTGCAAGCTGCGACCGCAACTGTGCGTTCTCCGCTGTAAGGTTCGCATTTGTTGCCGTCATGGCGCGCCTCCGTCCACGGATCGCAGTGTAGCGACTGCAAGGGCGCGGTGCACACCGACACGACACGGATGCCCTCATCAATTGCGCCGAACGGGCGAACGAATGCGAACACTGTCATGGTGCAAACTGCCGCCTGCTCTTCACGCACCGCGCTCAACCGCGTACGCTCGTTGCGAAAGCCGGCAGGTGATGGCCGAGCAGCCCGGCACGCAGAAGGAGACGAGACGATGACGGCAGCCACGCGCTCCAGCCGGCTCAATGTGGTAGACGACGTGATCCGCTCGGAGATGGAGCGGCTCGCGATTCCGGGCCTCGCCGTTGGCTTGCTTGAAGGTGGGCAGATCGAGGCGCAGGGCTATGGCATGGCCAGCCTGCGGACGCAGCAGCCGGTCACCGCCGACATGCTGTTCCAGATCGGCTCGATCACCAAGTCGTTCACGGCCACGCTGGTGATGCAGCTCGTGGACGAGGGCCTGCTGGACCTGGATAAACCTGTTGTTCAGTACGTGCCCGAGCTGCGGCTGCAGGATGCGGAGGCACTGCGACTGGTGACACCGCGCCAGTTGTTGTCGCACACCTGCGGCTTCTTCGGCGACCGCTTCTCCGACCACGGCCTCGGCGACGACGCGCTGGAGAAATCAATCGCGACCTTTGACGAGCTTGAACAGCAGCTGCCGCCCGGTGAGCTGTTCTCCTATGCCAACACCGGCTACCAGCTACTGGGGCGGATCGTGGAGAAGCTGCGCGGCGAGGTCTACGAGAAGGCGGTGCTGGAGCGCCTCTTCAAGCCGCTGCGCATGCGTTCGTCGTTCTTCTTCGCGCACGATGCGATTGTGCACCCTGTTTCGGTGGGCCACATGCCGCCCGAACCCGGCGATGTCGTGGACGTGGCTAAGCCGTACGCGCTGGTGCGGGCGATGCACTCGGCGGGCGCGATCATTGCCCCGGTGGGTGACATGCTGCGCTACGCGGCCTTTCACATGGGCGACGGAACCACGGCGGCTGTGGACCGTTTGCTCGCGCCCGCCGGCGATGGCGCCGATGATGCCGGTGCTGGAACCGGCAGCCGGGTGCTGAGCGCGGCGTCGCTGGCGCAGATGCAGACACCGCAGGTGGAGACCGGCGTCAGGGGCGTATCCTACGGTCTGGGCTGGATGATCGAGGAAGTGGACGGCACAAAGCTCGTCTCGCACGGCGGCAGCACCAACGGCTTCCGTGCCCACCTGCTGATGGCGCCGGCGCGCGGGGCAGCGATCGCCTGGCTCACCAACAGCAGCGGCGGCGTCACGGCCTGGCCGGCGGTGCGCAAAGCCTGGCTCAGCGAGGTGCTGGGCCTGCGGGTGACTGAGCCGGCGCTGGTTGCGCTGTCGCAGGCAGAGCTTCAGGAGCACGCCGGGGAATACACTCGGCCGAATTCACGGGTGACGGTGAGCGTGGAGGGCGACGGGCTGACGCTGACCGTGGAACAGACGCGTGTGACAGACGGCAAGCACATTGTGATCCCGCCTGTAGGCGCGGTGCCGCTGGGCGAGGGGCGCTTCCGGCTCACCTCAGGGGAGAACGCAGGCGGTGAGATCCAGTTCCTCGCCAGCCGCGACGGCCGCCGATTGCTGCGGTTGGGGCTGCGGCTGGTGGTACGGACGTAACTCCAACACGGTTCAGATGATGGAGGGGGAGGCGGCACGCGCCGGCTCCGGTCCATAAGCGAATCGGTATAATGCGGGCGACCGGGTGGAGCGCGGGCGTGTCCAATCCGCACGCCGCCACGTCGTTTGCCCGGACGGGCGGGACACTGAAGAGGCGAGCCAGACCCATGCCACAGCAGCCGGCAGAACTCGTTGCCCGGGTGGAAGAGCTGACCCGTGCCCTGGGTGAGGCGCAGGAGCAGCAATCGGCAACTGCGGCTGCGCTGCGTGCGGTAGCTCGTGGCTCCGGGACACTGCCGTCCGTTCTCCAGGCACTGGCTGAGACAGCTGGCCGTCTCTGCCATGCCGACCTCGCATTTATCTGGCTGGTTGAGGGTGAGGAGATGGTAATTCTGGCCGCGTACCGCCCTGCTGTAGAGGTGGGGCAATTCAGGGCCGGGAGGCGGGTACGGCTAGACTCCTCCACGCTCACCGCTGCCCGCGCCATCCAGGAGCGCCGGACGGTCCATATACCCGACATGCGGGCGGAGCAGAACCGGGGCTACGCGGAAGGCGTCCAGGTGTCGATCCAGCTAGGCGCGCTCGCGTCGCTTGCGGCTCCGCTGGTGTACGAGGACGCAGTCGTCGGCGCTTTCATACTGACGCGCCGCGAGTTGGGCGCGTTCAGCGATGAAGAGATCGCGCTGCTGGAATCGTTCGCCGACCAGGCCGCGATCGCCGTGGAGGTTGCCCGCCGCCGCGAAGAAACCGAGCAAAAGAACGCCGACCTCGCTGACTCGCTGGCGCAGCAGACGGCAATGGCCACCGTGCTTTCCGCCGTGGCCCGGGCAGGCAGCGACCCCGAGCCAGTGCTGTTCGATATTGCCGAGCAGGCGAGGCGGCTGTTGGGTTGTGAGAACGGCTCCCTGGTGCTGTTCGACGGCGATCACTCCAATCGCGTGCACTCCGCCTTCGATCGCCCCACTACTCCAACGGTGCGCACCAGGGACACATCCCTGACACAGGTCGCACCCGATCGAGTACTGATCACGCAGCGGATATCGCGCTCGGAAATGGCCGAGCTGCGCAGCGGCGTCTCGGAGATGCTGCGCAGCGGGCGTCCGACGCAAGAGGTGGGCAGCCGCGAGGAGGTGCTGGCCCGCTATCCCGACTCGCTGATCAGCAGGAGTTTCCACGAGATAGCGCGGCTCGCCGTGCCGCTGCTGGTGAAGGGCGAGGTCACCGGCTTCCTGCTGGTAGCGCGGCGGCTGGCGCGACCGTTCACGGAGCAGCAGATCGCGCTCCTGCAGGCGTTCGCCGACCAGGCGGTGATCGCGGTGGAGAACGCCCGTCTGTTGCAGGAGCTGCAGGCAAGCAATACGGAACTGGCTGAATCTCTGGCGCAGCAGACGGCGACGGCAGAAGTGCTTGGGATCATCAGCGGCTCCCCCGGCGACCAGGAGGCTGCGCTCAGGGCGATTACCGAAGCGGCGTTCCGGCTCTGCCATGGCACCTGGGCGCGCGTGTTCCTGCGCGATGGTAATGAAGTAGTCGCTGGTCCGCTGGCCAGTACTGTGCCCGATTCGGGTCTGCGGGAGGTGGAGCCTCGCATCGCCCTGGACTCTAGCCGTCCTGGCGGGCAGGCTATCCTGGAGCGCCGCACAGTGCATGTGCATGATTACCTGGCGTACATTGTTGAGCACGGCGCTGCCGCGGATGTCGTAGAGCGGACGCGCTCGCTTTCCCTCGTCAGCCGTTCGGCTGTATATGTGCCGTTAGTCCGTGGCGACGCAGTCATCGGCGTTCTCGCTGTGCTGCGTACCGAACTGAGGCCGTTTAGCGAGCGTGAGATCGCCCTGGCCGAGAGCTTCGCCGCACAGGCCGTGATCGCGATCGAGAATGCCCGGCTATTCGAGGAGATCCGCGAGAAGAGCCGTGAGCTGGAAGAGCTGAACGGGCAGCTGGCCGTTGCGAACCAGCACAAGAGCGCTTTCGTCGCCAACATGTCGCACGAGCTGCGCACGCCGCTGAATGCGATCATTGGCTACTCCGAGATGCTGGCCGAAGAAGCCGAGGAAGAGGGCGCATCTTCGTTGGTCTCCGACCTCGGCAAGATAAACTCCTCCGGTAAGCACCTGCTCTCCCTCATTAATAACATCCTCGATTTGAGCAAGATCGAAGCGGGCCGCGTGGATCTCTATCTGGAGGACTTCCCGGTTCAGGACGTGATTGAGGAGGTGGAGGCCGTTGCCCGGTCGCTGGTGGAGCAGCATGGCAACCAGTTCGTACTGGACGCAGGTGCGTCGCCGGGCGTCATGCATGCAGACCTGACCAAAGTGCGGCAGTGCCTCTTGAACCTGCTCAGCAACGCGGCGAAGTTCACCGAGCACGGCACGGTCACACTGGCCGTCCAACGTACCAGCGAAGCAGATGGCGATTGGCTCTCGTTTGCCGTCTCGGACACCGGCATCGGCATGACGGCGGAGCAGCAGGGCAGGCTCTTCCAGGCGTTCTCGCAGGCGGAAGCGAGCACAAGCAGCCGCTATGGCGGCACGGGGCTGGGGCTGGCGCTCAGTCGCTCGTTCGCGCAAACGATGGGCGGCGATATCACTGTGACCAGCGTACCGGGGCAGGGCAGCACGTTTAGCATGCGTCTGCCTGCGGTGGCGCCGGAGCCAGCAGTGCAGCCGAACGTCTGATTCGCGAGCGATGGCCGGGGCGTCCGATCGCAGTGACGGTGGCTCAGCATGCAGCGCCAGCGGCAGTCGGAGATTGAAATTGGGGACGGCACGCCGCGACGCAGGAAAGCACGTGAATCGCCGCACTCTTCTGCGACTCGGCGCCGCCACCGGAGCGAGCTTGCTGCCGCTGCGCTGTGGCGGCAAAGCCATCACGCCGCAGCGCAGCCGGCCTGGCGCCCCTGCCATCACTCCGCAGCGCAGCCAGCCCGAGGCCCCTGCCGTTATCGTGGTCGGCGCCGGGCTTGCCGGCCTGACGGCGGCACGGGCACTGAAGCAGTCCGGTTTCAGCGTCACGGTGCTGGAGGCGCGGGACCGGATCGGCGGGCGGGCGTTCAGCCTGGCCGGCTTCGTGGCGCATCCGGTGGAGCTTGGCTGCAACTGGGTGCGCGGTGCCGATCCGTTTATCAGCGATGCCCTCGCCGAGTTTGACCTGCGCACCATTCCCGACAACCTCCAGGAGCTCATCGCCCGGCCATCCCGTTCGGGGCGCTGGTCCACAGCGTCGCTGCAGGAGCGAGATGCGTTGCAGGAGCGCCTGACCGATCTGCAAACGGCGAGCGAAGCGCTTCCTGCCGGCGACCGCTCAACCCTGCAGCAGGTTCTCGATCGGCTCGACCTGTCAGAGGAAGAACGCTTCTATGTCGCCCTGCAGATCGCTTCGACGAGCGGCGTCCCGCCGTCGGCGATCGGCGCCCGTGATTTCAGCCAGGAGGGCAGCGACGAAGGCGGCCACCAGGGCGTCGTCGCAGAGGGTATGTCGGCACTGGTGGGTCGGCTGGCGTCCGGGTTGGATGTCCGGCTGCAGCAGGTAGTTACCGCAGTGGAACATCGGCCGACCGGGGTCAGCATTCAGCTAACAGACGGCAGGCGTCTCGCGGCGGCGTACGCGCTCGTGACCGTGCCGCTGAGCATCCTCAAGCTAAGCACGGGCACAGGCAGGATTGCTTTTCGCCCGGAGCTCTCGCCAGCGAAGCTTGCGGCGATCAGGGGGATCGGCTATGGCAGCTTCGACAAGTTGGCCATGCGTTTTACCCGGCGGTTCTGGAAGGACGAGTGGACGTTTCTGACCCTGTTGAGCGATCCGGCCAACGGACCGACGGTGATCGACAACGCTTCGCGCGGGCGGTCCGCTGAAGAGCTGAGCCAGGGCGCCGTGCTTGTCGGTGAGTTGACCGGGGCATGGGGGCGTGGGGTGACGCCTGCGCCGGGCGATGCTGCAGCCGTGACACACTTGCTGGAACTGTTCACAGGGCGGCTGCGCAGCGTGTTCGGCGATGCCATGGTCGATACCGCGCTTCCGGCCGGCGAGCGGCTGCCCGGCTTCCATCTGCAGTCATGGTCGGCCGACCCGTTTGCGCGGGGCTGCTACAGCGTTGCCGCGCCGGGAACGTTGGGCATGAGGCCGGCGCTCGCTGCATCGGAGTCTGGCACGCTGTTCTTTGCCGGTGAGGCGGTGGGCACAACGGTGAAAGGTGACTTTCGCAGCGCCACGGTCACGGCTGCCATGGGAAGCGGCAACGATGCGGCGCAGCGCATTGTTCGGCAGGCCCGTGTCAGCGGGCAACTGCCCGGCACGCCCGGCCCATAGCACCAGCCCGCGGGTACGGGCTGCACGGCCAACTTTGCTGCGCCGCGCAGCGAGCCGAGCCGCCGTAGCGTACGATTAAAGCGACCGGCACTACCTGTTCGCGCCGTCGCCGGCATCCGGCGGCGAGCCCTGTTGCGAGGCTTTGCAGATGTTGTATGACAACCGTTCTCCGCTTTCTTGCCGTTGCCCGGAGGTGGCCCGGTGATCGATCGCGCGGAGATCGTGGCGCAGGCGGGCAGCGGCGGCTCGGGTGCAAGCAGCTTTCGGCACGAGAAGTTCGCGCCGCGCGGCGGCCCGGATGGCGGCGACGGCGGCCAGGGCGGCAGCGTCATCCTCGAGGCTGTGGACGACGAAAGCACGCTGCAGAACCTGCGTTTTCGCCGCACCTATCGGGCCGACTCGGGCGGCGGCGGCGGCGGCAAGCAGATGCACGGCCGCAGCGGCGAGGATCTGCTGATCAAGGTGCCCGTGGGCACGGTCGTCAACCGACGTACGCCTGCGGGGGAGCTGGAGACGATCGCGGACCTGGACTTCGCCGGTGCACGCGTGGTCGTGGCCTACGGCGGACTGGGCGGCAAAGGCAACGCCCGCTTTGCCAGCAGCACGAACCAGGCGCCTCGGATCGTTGAGCGCGGCCAGCGCGGCCAGCGCGGTGAGCTGGTGCTGGAGCTGAAGCTGATCGCCGATGCGGGCATCTGTGGCATCCCCAGCGTCGGCAAGTCGTCGCTGATCGCTGCGGTGTCGGCGGCGCGGCCAAAAGTCGCCGACTATCCGTTCACCACGCTCGAACCGGTGCTGGGCGTGGTCGATGTCGGCTGGGAAACGTTCGTGATGGTCGATCTGCCGGGCCTGATCGAGGGCGCCAGCGACGGCCTGGGGTTGGGGCACGAGTTCCTGCGCCATGTCGAGCGGACAAGGGTGCTGGTGCACATGCTGGACGCCTCGCACGCAGACGCGCTGCACGAGCTGGACATGGTGAACCGCGAGCTGGAGCTGTTCAACGCCGAGCTTGCCGGCCGGCCGCAGATCGTCGTGCTGAACAAGATCGACCTTGCCGAGGCGCAGGCGAACCTGCCGGCACTCACGGCGGCGCTCGAAGGGCGCGGGATCACGCCGCTGCAGATCTCCGTGGCGACCCGCGAGAACGTCGATCAGCTGGTGCAAACTGTGGCGCGCCTGCTCGATTCGCTTCGAACCCAGGGGCCGGGCTGGACCGAGAGCCCGCCCGTGCTTAATGAGGACGGCGAAGTTGAAGTGGACGAGCTGGAGCCGCTGCCAGTGGTGCATCCGCAGCAGCAACGTCGTTTCGAGGTGCGGAAGCTGGCGCCGGGGCGCTACGAGGTGGAAGGCCGGCGGCTGGCGGCGATGGCGGAGATGCTGAACCTCTCGCAGGACGAGTCCCGCGCCGAGTTCTACCGCCGGCTGACTCGCTTCGGCGTGCAGGCGGCGCTGCGGCGCGCCGGTGTGGAAAACGGCGACCGTGTCCGCTTCGGCGAGACGGAGATGACCTGGGACGCGGAGTAGAGGAGAACGAGCCTCACCCCTTCCCCTCTCCATTGCCTCCGGGCAATAGAGAGGGCGATCGTGGGGTGCTTTGCACGATCGCTTAGGATGGACGGCGACTGGGGCGCTCACCCCTTCCCCTCTACCACTACCCTAACGGGTGGTACTGGTCCATTGCCTCCAGGGCAATAGAGAGGGCGATCGTGGGTTGCGTCGTACGGACAGCGAGGATGGACAGTGGAGCGATACCAATCGCCAGAATTTTTGCCGCGGGATCATTTCGCGTCGAGTCCAGAGTCCCCCGTCTATCCCTGCTATCCGTATCGGGCAACCAGAGATCGCCCTCTCTACTGGCCGCAGCCGGTGGAAAGGGTAAGGGGTGATGCCCGTCCCTGATCGCGTTAACACCGTCGTCGCCCATACACGGGTCTCGTATTATGTGGCCGTGCGTGGCGAACGCGCAGGAGCCGGCCAGCATGACGCAGATCGAGCTTTCCATTCTCTCTGGCGATCAGGCGCTGCCGGCATCGCTGACGCTGCCTGCCGACGGCAAGGTCCGCGCGGGGCTCGTGGTGTTGCACGGCGCCGCGATGCCGCAGCGGAACTTTTTCCTGTACCGGCATCTCGCGGAGCTGTTGCCCGAGCACGGTGTCGCGGTGCTTCGCTACGACCGCCGGCCGAGCGACCGTGAGGTGCCGTTCGATCTGCAGGTCGCGGATGCGCAGGCCGCCATGCGTGTGCTGCGTGAACATGCGGGGTGCGGGCAGGCGCCGCTCGGGTTGTGGGGTTTTAGCCAGGGGGCGTGGACGGCAAGCATCGCCGCTGCCGGGTCCGCCGAGGTCGCGTTCCTTGTGCTCGTCGGTTCCGCCGGCATGAGTCCCGCACGGCAGATGCGCTACGGCACCGCTCGCCGGCTTCGCGACCGCGGCTACGACGCGGAGGCGCTACGGGAGCTGGCCGAGCTGCGCGTCGTGTGGGAAGCGTATCTGCGCGGCGAGCAGGCACGCCAGGTGGCGCAGGCCGTCATCGCTCGCTATGCTGCGCGTCCGTGGTTTCCGCTGGTCTACGTTCCCTCGACGCTGCCAGAACCTGGCTCGTGGCAGAACATGGATTTTGACCCCGAGCCGGTGTTTTCGCGCGCCCATTGCCCGGTGCTGCTGTTCTACGGCGAGAACGATGAGTGGGTGCCGATCGACGAGAGTGTCGCCGCGTGGCAGCGGGCAGCAGAGGGCTCCGGCAACCGTGATCTGACCGTGGTTCGCCTGCCAGGCACGAGCCACACGCCGACTCTTGAGCGCGGCGAGACGATGGCCACGATCAGCCCTGCATATACGGAGCAGCTTGTGTTGTGGTTGGGCCGGCAGGCGGGCGTTCGGCCTGGCGGTGCCCGGCCATGAGCAAACCGGCGCTGGTCGTGATTGGCGGCGGGCACAACGGCCTGATCTGCGCCTGCTACCTGGCGCGGGCAGGCTATGGTGTCACGGTGCTCGAGCGGGCGGACGAGGTCGGCGGGGCCGTCCACACGACGGAGACATTCCCCGGCTTCCGCTTCGACACCCACTCCGTTGCTCACAACATGATCAATATGACCGACATCCCCGAAGACCTCGGGCTTGCGGAGTGCGGGCTCGAATACCAGGAGATGGACCCCTTCACGATGGCATTGTCTCCCGGTGGGGCGCCATTTCGCCTCTATTGCAGCGTCGAGCGCACCTGCGAGGACCTCGCCCGCACCAGTCCGGCAGACGCTGCCGCGTACCGGAGCTACATCGAGACCTTCAGCCCGCTGGTGAAAGCTGCCCTCGGGGTGATGGCCAGCAGCGGCCTCAGGGGCAGGCTTTCTGCCTTGCCCGGCCAGCTTGCCGGCTCTGCTGCGATGCTGCGGCGGCTCGGACCGGCTGGCCTCGCGGCAACGCTGGCCTCCCCATACAGCCGGCTGCTTGAGGAGATGCTTCCGAGCGATCGGCTGCGGGCCTCGATTGCCGCGCTCGCCGCCCATGCCACCGTTGGGCCGGACACGCCGGGCGGCGCCTTCTACGCGATGTGGCAGTCGGCCTACCACCAGTCCGGCATGTGGCATCCGCGCGGCGGCTCCGGCAGCCTGGCGCAGGCGCTCGCACTGCGCCTGCAGCAGCTTGGCGGCGTGATCCGCACCAACGCGGACGTGCGCCGGATAGAGGTCCGGGGCGGGCGCGTGGCCGGGGTGACGCTGACGTCCGGCGACCGGCTGGCGGCAACCCATGTTGTCGCGGCGATCAACCCGAAGCTGACCCTGCTTGAGCTGCTGCCGCCGGACGTGCTGGCCGAGCGGCTGCTGAGGCGCGTGCGGGCGATTCACATCGGCAACGCGGTGCAGTTCGTGGTCCACGTGGCCGTGCGGCAGCTTCCTGCCTACCGCGATCTGCCGGGTGCGGACGCCTGGAACGGGATGCAGGCGATGACCCGCGACCTGCCTCAGGTCAGCCGCGCTTTCGCCCAGGCGACGGCAGGCGAGGCTCCGGACGACCCGCCCATTTACGCGTTTACTACAAGCGCAATCGATGGCTCGCTGGCGCCCCCCGGGCAGCACACCCTCTACCTGGCCTGCCCGGCCTATCCGGGCCACTTCGCCGATGGTAGCTCATGGCGCGATCGCGGCGCGGGAGAAGCGGAACGCCTGGTGGCGGCGATGACCGCCTATGTGCCGGATTTGCCGGGCAGCATCATCGGGATCAAAGCCTGGACACCGCTTGATGCCGAGGAGCGGATTCGGCTGCTGAACGGGCACCCGATGCACCTGGACATTACCGCCGACCAGTTGCTATTCCTGCGGCCGCTGCCCGGCCTCGGCGGCTACCGTACACCCGTGCCCGGTCTCTATCTGAGCGGCGCCGGCACCAATCCTTCCGGCGGCGTGATCGGCGCCCCTGGCCGTAACGCCGCGCTGGCGGTCATCGCCGATCTGCACCGCTCGCGTCGGCGCTTCCTGCTGAGGAGCCTGCTGGATCGGCGGTGACCGAACTCGCTGGCAAGGCAGTCCGGGGATCAATATCTGCCTATATATAAATGAAGGTGAGCGCGACCTGTCAGCCGAAGATGGTGATGTTCGGTGGTGCTACGGCGTCTGTGTCACGGGCGGTGTTGCAGCGGTCGGGGTGGACTTCAGCGAAAGGCTGAGCAGGAAGCCGATGCCGACGCCGACAGCGCCCATGACCCAGGCGGCGTCATAGCTCGTTTTGCCGGCGATGTAGCCGCCCATCGCTGAGCCGCTTAAGCCCGCCAGCGCGTTGACGGCGTTGAAGTCGCCCATGCCCTCGCCCGGACGCAGGGCCGTAAGCGCGGAAGTGATCACCGTGCCGCTGATCGTCAGCACTGAGCCGGTCATGACCACTACCATGACCGCGCTGACGGCGATCCACTCATCGCCGGGGAAGTCCACGAGCCCCAGCCAGACCAGCAGGACGAGGCAGACGAGGCGGATTAAGAGTCCTCCCTGCAGCACCCGCGTTGCGCCGATGCGCGCCTGAAGCTTGCCCACGGGCGCAAACACGAGCACGGCGAGGGCGGTCGCGATCGCCATCACCAGCGAGGCGGACCCGGAGTCGATATCGAAGGCGCCGTGCATCACCAGCGGATAGAGCGAGAGGGCGGCGGCGATGCCCAGGCTGGAAGAGAGCCAGATCAGCAGGAAAATGCCGAACGGCGAGCGCAGCATCGGCCCGATCCGGCGCAGCATGTTCATGCTCAGGCGGTGCTCGATGTGCAACGGTGCGGCCATGGAGATCTCGGCGACCGGCGCGATGGTAACGTGCGGATGCGCATCTTCAGCGTCACGGGCAGGCGTCTTCGTGGACCGCGCGGCGATCAGCATCGCCAGCAGGGTCAAGGCTGCGGCAGTGAGCATGGCGGCTTTGACCGGCACGTTGCTGAGGGCGCCGGCGAGCGTGAGACCGGCAACGACGCCGCCGGTGTAGAAGGTCTGCAGGTAGCCGACGCGGGCGTCCCACTCCCCGCGTGGGTGGCATTCGACGATGAACAGATTTGCCATCGTGTTTGCCGCCGAGGTGCCGAATCCAAGCAGCAGCGCCAGGCTCACCCAGGCGAGCAGGATGGAGCTGAAGGCAAAGCCCGCGAAAGCGAGCGCCGCCATAAGCGCCCCGGCGACGAACAGCAGGCGGTGCAGGCGAAAGCGGTCGGCGAGGGTGCCCCAGAGACCAGCGGTCAACTGACCGACGCCGATCATCGCCATGACCACGCCGACGCGGCCGACGCTTGCGGCTTCGTTGCCGGAATCGATTACCGCAAGCGGCAGGAAGATCGAAGACATGCCGCCGGTGGTCACACCGAGCAGGATATAGGCGAGGAACCAGGGCTCGAAGGCCCGGCGCCAGCTCAACTTCGGCGACTTCAGCGCCATCGATGTGGCCGCCTCTCTGCGGTCAGACCTGTGCGATCAGCCCGCGCCAGTAACCACTGCTATCTTCGGCCAACCAGGCAACGCGGTAAAGCGGGGCGACGGTGCGGCGGCTAAGGCGAGAATCACGGATACTGGTCTCGAATGACACAGCTGCAGCGCTTCAAAGTCTATCTCAGCGCCCAAGGCGATTTTCTCCGCACGGGAGCGGGGGAGATCCGGCTGTTTGCGAGTGATGACGACGCCCGAAAGGTCGCCGAGGAGCACGGCGGTATTGTTCTGCCCGAGAACGCGCCCTCCCCCGGCGGCTTTGACCGGACCTGGGCTTGATGGACGGAGAGACGGTCCCGGGGCAGCCGGGACAATGGCGCTGGCTCGGCTTTGGCTCCGCGGCCGGTCGCTATGCTGCCGAGTTCATCGGCACCTTTGCGCTCGTCTTTGCCGGTCCGGGAGCAGCCGTGGTGAACGCCTATACGAATGGCGGCGTCACCCCGGTCGGGATCGGGCTCAGCTTCGGCCTGGTCGTCGGCGCGATGATCTACGCCATCGGCCACATCTCCGGAGCACACATCAACCCGGCGGTGACGCTGGCTTTCGCCCTGAGCCGGCACTTTCCCCTGCGCGACATCCCCGGCTACCTTGCGGCCCAGCTGGCCGGGGCGGCGGCGGCCAGCCTGGTCACCAGGGGGCTCTATGGCAACACGGCTCACCTGGGCGCCACGCTGCCGAGCCACGGTGCCGGGCAGGCGGCGGTGCTGGAAGGCATCCTCACGTTCCTGCTGATGTTCGTGATTATGGCGGTGGCGACCGATGCCCGCGCTGTGGGCGAGGCGGCTGCG
>JBBRGK010000037.1:0-13419 GCA_038240805.1 Dehalococcoidia bacterium
GAGCCGTTCGCACTGGCGCTGAAAGCAGCGAAACGTGCCCTCGACCCCAACGGCGTCCTCAATCCCGGCGTGCTGATCGATCCGTGAACTGCAGCCGGCCGCGGCCAAAGCGACATCCCCGTCAGGGTGCGACGGCCGGCAGCCGGTCAGCCGCTTCAAGCAGACGGCGGGCCGGCTATGCGCACCTCGTCAGGACGACCAACTCAGACACCGGACGCAAGCTGATGGACACGCTGGTGCGAGATCTCGAACATGTCAGCGATATCGCGCAACGACAGGCCGCTGTCGACCAGCTCGCCGACGGTCCGCTGCGTGGCCGCACTGGCTATCTGGTCGGCCTCCGCTGCTGCCCGTCGGGCGCGGAGAGCGCCGTCAACGTTGGGAGTGGCAGCCCCCACCTCATAAATACCCACCAGTTCCAGTTCCTTCACGTCGATCTCGTACCAAATGGCAGCGGCGTCCAGGATCATGGCCCTTGCCCTTGCCAGCGTGCGCCCGAAACTGTGCACCCGCGGCTCGTCAGCCAACTCCACAACCCAGTCTGGATCCTCCCGGGTGAACCGAGCAGTGATCGTCTTCATCTCAGCCATCCTTCCCCCAGGCACGGTTCGAGGTCGCGCTCGATGCTTCGAAGAGTGCCCGTCGGAATATCCCGGCTGCCATGGAGCGGAATAACCGTCTGGCAATCGCCGCACCGCACGATCACGTGGGATCCCGTCTGCCGGACCTCCTCGCATCCAAGATGGCGAGTCCAGCGGAGCACCTCTCGTCCTTTCACAAGGTTCGTCTACCGTACTAGACTATCACCGTCTAGTACGGTAGACGAAGAGGGTGAAGGCGAGAGATGTGCCTACCCGGCGGACTTCGAAACCACGCCCGCCTCAAGCAGTTGACGGATCTCGTCGGCGCTGAAGCCCGCATCGGTTAGAATCTCGACAGTATCGGAGCCCAGCACCGGCGCCGGACCGGAGGCAGCCGTCGGCGTGGCTGACATCCGTACCAGCGGGCCGACGACCTGCTGCGGGCCGGTGATGGGATGAGTGAGGCCGGCCATCATACCCATCGCCTGCACCTGCGGATCGTCGGCCATCTCCTCCGCGAAGTTCACCACACTCGCCGGTACGCCCGCCTCGACGAAGATTCGTACCCACTCGGCAGCGCTCCGCGTGAGCAAGAGCGACTGGATCTCGCGCCGCCACTGCTCGATCCGTTCCCTGTTCGCTGGCTCGACGGCATCGAAGTCTGGAGAATCGGTCTCGTCACGCAGGTCCAGCAGGCGCCGTACGGCATCGCGGTTCTGCCGCGTCAGTGCGCCGAGGATCAGTGCCCCCTCGCTGGTGTGGTAGCCGCCGTAGAAGAGGCGGTGCGAGGCGAAACGGGGACCCTGCGCCTTACGGAGCGCGGCGATCTCATCGTAGCGGGCGCCTGCGGCGCGCCGCGTCTGCAACTCGGCCAGCAACGGGTCGCGGATAGTCGCATCGTGTACCGGCTCGCGCATGACCTGATGCGAAAGCAGCTCGAGCCCCGTGTGCAGCAGCGATACGTGCAGCTCCTGGCCCTCGCCGGTAAGCGCCCGGTGATAGAGCGCGGCGCAGATGCCCATCGCCGTTGCCAATCCCGACGCCCGATCGATCACCGGAGTAGCTGACGCGGAAGCCGGCGCGCCCTGGTCGTCAACTTTCGCTTCAGCGGCCATCAAACCCGAGTACGCCTGCGCCACAATGTCGGAGCCCGCTCGCCTCGCGTCCGGTCCTCCGTCACCGAAGCCGGTGATACTGGCGTAGATCAGGTCGGGCCTGAACCCCGACAGGGTCGGGTAGTCGATTCCTAACCGCTCGGCCACGCCTGTGCGGTAGTTGATCAGCACTACATCGAAGCCAGGCAGCAGACGGTGAATCAGTTGCCGGCCCTCCGGCGATGCAAGGTTGACGGTCAGGCTGCGCTTGCCGCGGTTCTGTGACTGGAAGTACTTGCCCTCGTTCGGGACCACGGCGGCGCTATTTCGCCGGGCCTCGCCCTCCAGCGGCTCGACCTTGACCACTTCAGCGCCAAGGTCCGATAACTGAATGCCGGCGATCGGGCCAGCGACAATTTGCGAGAATTCGAGCACGCGAATGCCCGCCAGCGGTCCAGTGCTCACAGGCGAGCCTTCCTGACGATCACGGAGCGCTCCGCCAGCGTCATGTCAATCGGCCTCCAACGACTCGCTGCCAGGGCTCATGCTCGCGGGAGGCCGAGGCCACGAGTAGCGATGATGTTCCGTTGCACCTCCGACGTGCCACCGCGAATCGTCGCAGGTACCGCGCCGAGGTACGAACGAGCGAACGACCCCTCGTCGCCGGCCTCAACGAGGTTACCGCGTAGGCCCAGGCAGTTCACTGCCGTCTGCGCCAACCGTTGCGACAGCTCCGAGTTGAATAGCTTCGCTGTGGATGCTTCATAGTTTGGCAAAAGGCCGCGGGCCTGCATCGAGACGATCCGGAAGGAATACTGGAACATCACCTCGGTTTCGATATAGCGCTGCGCGATCTCCTGCCGCACCGCGCTGGACTTGGCCCGTTTCCGAAGTTCGTCGTCATTGCGGACCAGGTCGAGCAGGCGCATAAGGGTACGGCGGGCGGCGACGGCGCCACCGATATTGGACCGCTCGAAATCAAGTAGCGTCATACCGACATACCAGCCGCGGTTGACCTCGCCGACCAGGTTTGTCGCCGGCACACGGACGTTATCGAAGAAGACTTCGTTAAAGTAGTGCCCGCCGCTCATATCGACCAACGGTCGCACTGAGATGCCCGGCGTCGTGATGTCGTCGATCAGCAGGAAGGAGATGCCGCGGTGCTTGGGCGCATCAGGGTCGGTTCGCACCAGCGCGAACATTGCGTCCGCTGTATGTGCAGCGGAGGTCCAGATCTTCTGGCCGTTAATCACGAAGTCATCGCCATCACGCACGGCTCGGGTCTGCAACGAAGCAAGATCGGAGCCTGAGCCCGGCTCGGAGTAGCCCTGAGCCCAGGTGACCTCGCCGGCAAGGATCGGCCCCAGGTATCGACGGCGCTGTTCGTCTGTGCCGTGCACGATCAGGGTTGGCCCCAGCAGAGACACGCCGGAACCGCCGACGTTCGGCGCTCCCACCCGGGCGATCTCCTGGTTGAGGATAAACTGTTCCATCGGGGTGAGACTGGCGCCGCCATGCTCCTTCGGCCAGTGCGGCGCTACCCAACCTCGTTCGCTCAACGCCCTATGCCAGTCTGCGGCCGCCCGGCGCACCTCGGGATCGGCCGACTTGCGGTCGAACTCCCAGGCGCGGCCCTCGACACCGCCAACCGCCGCGAGCTCGCGGTAGCGCTGCGGCAAACGCGCTTCGATGAGTGCCTTCACCTCCGTCCGAAACGCAGCCTGTTCGGGAGAGTCCTTCCAGTCCACAGCGGCAACCTCCTCGCGGCACGACAGATCGACGGATCGTGCGCTGCCTATTGTTACACGACGAATCGCGTATTATCGGGAAGATCGGAGGGCACATGGCGGCGCTGCCACTTGAAAACGTCCGGGTGCTGGATTTCTCATGGGCGATGGCCGGCCCGCAGGCATCGCGACTGCTTGCCGACCTCGGCGCGGACGTGATCCGGCTGGAAAGCGCGGCTCGTCCCGACCTTGCCAGAACGTCGTTTGGACCGCATCCGCACGGACAGGGCGTGCACGGCCTCGATTCGAGCGGCTATTTCAACCACTTCAACCGCAATAAGAGATCGGTGACGCTGAACATGCAGCGCGAGGAGGCCCAGACCGTCTTCCGCGACCTGCTCAGTACCGCCGACGTGGTGCTGGAGAACTTCTCCGCGGGCGTGCTTACCCGCTGGGGCTGGCCGTTCAGCCGCATGCGCGAGGTACGGCCGGACATTGTCTACGTCTCAATGGCAGGGCCGGGGCATCGCGGCCCCTATGCCAACCAACGGACCTTCGGACCGACCGTGCAGGCGCTCTCCGGGCTGACCTACCTCTCCGGCTTTCCGGGGATGCAGCCGGCCGGATGGGGGTTCTCCTACATGGACCACACCGGCGGCTATACGGCGGCGATCGCGATCCTGTTCGCGCTCTACCAGCGTGTACAGGCCGGTTATGGCGAACATGTGGATTTGTCGCAGATTGAAGCGGCGATCACGCTCACAGGCACCGCGATTCTTGACTACCAGGTAAACGGGCGCGCGTCTGCGCCGCAGGGCAACCGCTCACGGCACCCCGCGGCGGCGCCACACGGAATCTACCGCTGCGCCGACGAGGACGGCCGCGATCGCTGGATAGCGATCGCCTGCTACACCGACGAGCAGTGGCAGACTCTGATCGAAGCGGCCGGCCGGCCGGCATGGGCCACGGACGATTCCCTGGCCGGGCTGTCGGGACGGCTGGCAGACGAGGATGCAATCGACCGAGCGCTCGATGCATGGACCCGCCCACAGCTCGCACAGGAACTGATGCGCCGGCTGCAACGAATGGGTGTGCCAGCGGGCGTGGTTCAGAACCACCGCGACCTGACGCAGGAGGATGAACAGCTGGAGCACCGCGAGATGTTTCCGCAGATCTTCCATGACCTGCTGGGTGAATACCGCACCGATGGGCTGCCGATTCGGCTCTCGGAGACGCCTGGTGGCGTCCGTGTGCGGTCTCCCCTCTGGGGCGAACACACGGATGTGGTGCTCTCACAGATGCTCGGCTACGACAGCGGCAAGATGAAATCGCTGCGCGGGCAGGAGGTACTGGCATGACGCGGCGACCGCTGGCCGGACTGCGCGTGGTTGAGCTTGCCGACCAACAGGCGGAATGGGCCGGCAAGCTGCTGGCAGATATGGGCGCCGACGTAATCAAGGTCGAACCGCCCGAAGGAGCGGCGACCCGAACAGTGGGGCCGTTCGTCGATGACGTTCCCGATCCCGAACGGTCGCTCTTCTTCTGGCACTACAACACCAGCAAACGATCGGTCACGCTCAACCTCTCGACCCGCGAGGGCCGGGCGCTGTTCTTGCAGCTGGCGGCGCAGGCGGACGCCGTGATCGAAACCACGATGCCCGGTGCGCTGGATGCTTTGGGTGTTGGTTACGATGCGCTTGCCACGGCAAACCCGCGCCTGGTCATGGTTTCGGTGACGCCGTGGGGGCCAGATGGCCCCTACGCGGCTTATGCCAGCGGCGACCTCATCCAGATGGCGATGAGTGGCATCATCAACTCGTGTGGCTACGACGACCATGACCTGCCGCCGGTGCGGCCCGGCGAGAATCACGCCTACCACATCGCAAGTCACCACGCGGTGATCGGACTGATGGCCGCGCTGCTGGGACGCGAGCTGAGCGGGCGTGGCCAGCGGGTCGATATCGCTGTGCACGACTGCGCCTCCGTTTGCAGCGAGTTCGCCGCGACACACTGGTTCTACATGGGCAATCTCGTGCTGCGACAGACCGGACGGCACGCGCATCCCCTGATCACGGCACCAAGCGCCCACCCGGCCCGAGACGCCAGGTGGGCCAACTATGGGCAGACCTTCAACGAAAACGCCTGGCAGCGGTTCCTCGCCTGGGCAGAAGTGGCCGGCTTCGAGGAACTCTTTCAGCAGTTCGGTGACGCAAGCGACCGGCTGGCGCGGGGTTCCGAGGTGGTGGATGCGATGAGCGCAGCGATGGCGGCGCTCGACGCGGAGCAGATCTGGAAGCTCGGCCAGAGCCTGGGCCTGCCCTGGGCGATGATCCGGCGGCCCGAAGAGTGGCTCGATGACCCCCACTCTGAGGCGCGCGGATTCTTCCAAAAGGTCAACCAGGAGGGATACGGCCAGCCATTACGGTTCGCCGGGCCACCCTATACATTTACGGAGCACCCCGGAGAGATCAGGCGTGCGCCACGAACTGGCGAGCACAACCAGCAAGTGTACGGCGAGCTTGGCTATTCAGCCGCTGAGCTATCCAGTCTGCGCGACACGGGAGTCATCTGAAGTTCCGCCTCCGCGTTCGCTATATCAGGGCCGGTTGAATCGACAACTCAGAAAATCGCGGGTGCCGGTACGGATAGCCGGTAGCGTCAAGCCGTTCGTGGTGCGCCAGCACTGCCGCTACCGGCTGGCTGCGGGCACGGCAGGAGCGGCTTCGGCTGCCTCCTCGGGCGATAGCCCATTGGCGCTCCGGGCGCCGGCTTCCACTAATTGAATCCGCGTGTTCGCGGGCGAGGGCGTATCGACTTCCAGACGAAAATCCGCAGATGTCCGATGAACGAACATCCAGGCGCCGATTCCCGACCGGCCCGCGAGCGCGGCAATCGCTCCAGCGGCCATCGCCGCCGGTGCGCCGAAGGCACTGGCGATGGCCCCCGATGCCAGGTTTCCGAACGGCATTGACCCCATATTCACGGTCATGTAGATGCCCATCACCCGGCCGCGCAACTGGTCCGGTACTCGCTGCTGGATGCCGGTGTTGGCCGAGGTGAAAAAGGTGTGCATCGATAGACCGGTCAGGGTCATCAGTGCGATCGAGAGCGGGTAGCTGTGAGAGAATGCGAAGCCGAGTTCAGCAACGCCCATCCCGACGGCGCCGATCAGGATACGGGACCAGCGCGCCTGCTGCGAGAACGCCGCGAACAGCCCCGCGACAACCGAGCCCAGGCCCATGGCCGAGAATAGCACCCCAAGGCCCGTTGCCCCCTCGTGCAGCACGTTCTGAGCGAACAGCGGCACGAGCACCTGCGTGTTGAAGGCGAACATTCCCAGAACCCCGACCAGGGCCGTGATCGTCAGTGCGGTGGGGGAAGAACGAACGTAGGCGAAGCCACCGGCCAGGCTCTGCCGCATCGACACGCGCGGCGCAACCTCGACCCGGTAGAAGCGGTCCGGCCGCATCAGCAGCAGGCCGCCGATCACAAAAAGGAAGCTGACCCCGTTGAGGAAGAAGCTGCTGGTCACGCCGACCAGACCGATAAGGATGCCGGCGATAGCGGGGCCGACGATGCGCGCCCCGTTATAGTTCATCGAGTTTAGCGCTACGGCGTTCATCAGATCGGGCCGGCCGACCATCTCCATGACGAACGACTGCCGCACCGGCGCATCAAAGGCGGTGGCCACGCCGAGCAGAGAAGCCAGCACGTAGACGTGCCAGATCTGCACGACGTGTGTGGCAACGAGCACACCGAGAAGAAATGCCAGCAACATCTGAGCGGTCTGCGTCATCACCAGCAGCCGCCGTTTCGACAGGCGATCGGCGAAAACCCCGCCAAACGTTCCGATGAAGAGAATCGGCAGGCTCTGCAACGCCGCGACGATGCCCAGGTCGGCGGCTGAGTTCGTCAGCTTCAACACCAGCCATGCCTGGGCGACGATCTGCATCCAGGTGCCGATCAGCGAAAGCGACTGGCCGGCATAGTACAGGCGATAGTTCGGATGATGAAATGCGCTGAAACCGCGGTTCATCCGTCGAGGTACTTGCGCGGATGGCGGCCGTCGACGTTGCCGAGAAGTTTCCCGTGGATGTTATAGCCCAGCAGCTCCTGCAGCCGCTCCGGCAGCTCACGCACGATCGCTTTCGGCACACCGAGGATGTGGTTCTCCTGCGGTCGCACCCAGCCGACGGCGTACTCCAGGATCACGCCGAGCCGCGGACGGTCCGAGTTGTTAGCGCCGCCGCCGTGAAAAACGTCGCCGACGAAAAACATCACCGATCCGGCTGGCATCACAGCGCGGAGGGTGGGAGTACCGTCGTCCGGACGCTCGTCTATCCATTTGTGACTGCCCGGCACGACATGGGTGGCGCCGTTGGCTTCAGTAAAGTCATCCAGGGCCCACATCGTATTCACCACCAGCTCGGCGTGCGGCCGGGCGACGGGGTAAACGCCGTCGTCGCGATGCAGAGTCTGGGCGGTCTCGCCAGGTCCGATTTCGATCCCAACGGGGGCACTGAGCTGGTAGCTGCCGAGAATCTGGTCAAGCACACCAAGCACCATCGGATGAGTGGCCGGTGCATCGAAAGCGCGTGTTTTGGCAAACAGCGCATAGATTCTGCGGGTGGTAAAACCCTCGAAGTTATTGCGTCCGGTCGGTGTTCGAGCCAAAACGTCCGTTAGCTCCTGGCGCTTTGCCCGGACCTCTTCGGGGCTCAACACTCCGTTTACGATCGCGTAGCCATCGCGATCGAGTGCGGCTACGACCTCATCGACCGGCGTCATCGGCGTCAAAACAGTACTCATCGGCGTCCTCCCCGCTTCGATAGCTGATCATACAGCGCCGTGAGGAGGTGTGAACGCCGGTGCCCGGTCAATCTTCTCGATTTGAGACACGGCCTGCCTGCTGCCGCCTCAGTAGCCGAACAGGTGCGGCAAATAGGCTCCCAGTACGTAGCCGCCCCCGCCAGAGACGACGCCAACGGCCAGCACCTCGAGTACGCTTCGGACAATGTTCAGGTCGGCCAGACGCCCTTTGACGTAGCCAAGCACGACCAGCGCCACAAACGTGAGACCAAGAGAAGCAACGAACGCGGGCTTCAGTGGCATGAAGAAGTAAGAGATCATCGGGATGATCGCGGCGAACAGGTAGGACGCGCCCATCGTGAGAGCTTCAGGGATTCGCACCGTCTCTGGATCAAAGGGAATACCGAGCTCCTTCTCGACCATGGTTTTGGCGTAGGCATGCGGATGTTGAGCGAGCGTGGTCGCGATCAGCTGCGCGTCGGCTTCGCTGACGCCCTCGTCGCGGAGCAACTGAGCCATCTCCTGCAGTTCGGCCACAGGGTCCGCCTTGATCTCCGCCTGTTCTTTACGAACCTCGCGCTGTTGCACCTGCGCCTCGGAGCGTCCGGAGATAAACTCGCCCGCACCCATCGAGATTGCGCCCGCGAACGCCTCAGCAAGCCCGGCGACGATAACGGCCTTCGTGGTTCCAGAACCGGCAGCGACGCCGCTGACGACGCCGAGCGGCACCAGCAGACCATCCATCGATCCGAACACGAGCTGCCTGATACGTCCGACTCTGCCGATACGTTCGCGCTCTGCAAGAACGTGCTCGGGCGCGCCTCCCGGTCCGGAAGCCTGTCGATCGACCGCGGGCAATGAACTCATCTCGCCTTCTCGCTAGTCTATGTACCGATAACCGCGCCGTTTCGTCCGAATCTCTGCGTCTGGGGCGCTGTAGACCTGCATGACCAGGTTCAAGGGCAGCGTCCCACGTGTATCGGGGCTGCGCCCATAACCTTTTCGGCAACGCTGGTGAGGAATTCGCGCCGGTTGACGCGACGGCCGAACCCTGTGTGATCAGCATCACGGTCGCCATGTTGACCCGTTCACTGTGGCAGAACTGGCGGTAAACGAACCTTCAGGGAGGCAGTCGCAGGCCGCGCAGTTTCTTTGCAGCCGGGCGGCATGCACAACGAAACAGCTAAAGGACCGACAATATGAGATTCCGCAACGCCATCTTTACCATCACAGCCATCGCGGGAATATCCCTTGGAGTTGCCGCAGCAGGCCCCACGCGGGCCGCGCCGATGACCGCGCCAGGCGTACCCCACATCACAGCTCCGGCATTCGATAGCTCAGTTACTCTGCCCGTGACGCTTAGCTGGCGGAATCCGACCGATACCATTGCCGGCACGACCGTGTTTCGCATTCACTTCCAGGACACAGCCGACGTCGCTCATCCGATCGACTTCATGGCGCCCGCGGACCCCACTCCCGGCGCTGAGATCACCTCCACTCGGCGAGGCACCGGGGACGGCCTGCAGCCGGGCCACGTCTATTACTGGTGGGTGACGGGATGCAATCCGGACGGCTGCGGCACCCAGTCAACAAGTTCACCGGTCACGTTCACCATCAACACTGAGGAAGCCGCGCCCGCGACCGGTACCACCGGCGACAGCGCCACCCTGCACGGTACCTACGAGTTCGACCTCGAAGGAGGCCATGAGCTTCCAGTGGGGGACATCTGGTGGGAACAGATCGATCCCACGTCCCGTCGTATGGTCCCCGTCAACGGCGCCGCCATCCGCTACCTGGGCATGGTCAACTTCGACGGGATCAGCGGCGCCGACCTGCAGGCCGCCGATGCCGGCTATACCTCGCAGCCGCTGGTGGATAACCCCGCAGCCGGCAATCAGCTTGCAGCAGGCGCGGTCTTCGCGGTGCGGACCCGTGGAGGTTCATACGCCAAAGTGCAGGTGCTGCGGTCCGGCTACGACCTGTTGATTCAGTGGGTAACCTACGCAGCGGAATAGCACCGCTCTTCCACCACGAGTAAATGAGTTTGGCCGCAGCCGCCGTTCTTAAAGCGGTGACTGCGGCCAAACTGCGTTGGGTGGATAGGTAATCAGGCCACGATTGCCGAGTAGATGATGTTCTTCAGTTGACCGCGAAAGTTGAACGAGCCCGACGGCATGAGCTGGGTCATGAAGATCGCGACCAGATCCTCGGTCGGGTCCACCCAGAAGATCGTCGATGCAGCGCCGCCCCAGTAGTAGTCGCCCTCGCCGATGGCGCCGCTGTCCACTTCGCTCAGGGTCATCGCGAATCCGAGGCCGAAGCCTACACCCTCGTTGGCCGTTTCCGAGCGCCCGCCAAGCGCCATTGCGGTCATATCGCGCCCGCCCGCCAGGTGGTTCTTCGTCATCAACTCGATCGTGCGCGGTCCAAGAATGCGGGCGCCGTCGAGCTCTCCGCCCCGGCGCAGCATCTCGCAGAAACGGAAGTAGTCGGCGGTCGTGCTGGTGAGTCCACCGCCGCCGGAGAAGAAGGTCGGCGTCTTGAGATAGGTGCTTTTCTCGGGGTCATCGATCAGCCGCAGCGTCTTGTCAGCCGCTCGCTGGTAGTTTGCGGCGAACCGGCCTGCCTTTTCCGGCGCGACGCTGAACGAGGTGTCGCGCATACCCAGCGGGTTGAAGATCTGCTCCTGCAGATAGCGGTCGAAGGGCATCCCGGAGATCGCCTCAACCAGGTAGCCGCACACATCGGTGGAAAGCGAATAGAGCCACTGCTCTCCGGGCGCGTATCGCAGCGGCACGCAGGCCAACTTCCCGACGAACGTGCGCAGCGTCTCGCGTTCGTCGCGACTGACGCCGTGCTCGCGATACGCCTGATCGACGGGGTGCGGCGAGTTGCCGTAGGTCAGCCCGCCGCTATGGCTAAGGATGTGACGAAACGTCATCGGCCGTTCGCAGACGCGGGTTTCCATGTTCGCGCCCTCGCCGGAGACGTAGACACGTTGGTCGCGCCACTCCGGGATGACCCGATGAACCGGGTCGTTGAGCTGGAAGTAACCCTGTTCGTACAGCGTCATCAGCGCCACGGACGTAATCGGCTTCGTCATCGAGTAGATACGGAAGATCGTGTCGTCTGCCATCGGCCTGTTGCGTTCACGGTCCATCAGCCCAAGCGAGCCGAAGTAGCCGACATGTCCATGCCGGGCAACCAGAGTCTGGCAGCCGGCGATCTTACCGGGCTCGATGTAGTTCCTATTGAGGTGCTGTGTGATCCGGTCCAGGCGTTCGGCAGAGAAGCCGGCCTCTGTGGGCGCAAGGTGCATGTCATGTTCCCCCGAGATGTGTCTGCGGTGTGTGCTCGGCGATAATTCCGCGCTGCGCGGAGACCTGATTGTACCGCACACAGGCAGGCCACCCGGCACGACAAATAAACACAAGAAGGGCAAAGTCGCGGCCGCCTCGCCAGGGCTCATTGAGAGCAGTAGGCGTCGCTGGAGAACCTCGCATCAGCGGCAGTTGTCAAAAGAGAACTCTTTTGACAACAGTGGACGTTGAATCGAGCCGTTATTGTCAGCGCTGACAACTTCGCCAACCTGCGGGCGACGAATCTAATCCTCGTATGGCTGCGGGGGTGGGGCACCTCAGGGCGCGACCTGCTGGACCTGCTCTACTGTCAGCCCCTGGTGACACCGACTGGGGCGCGCGACCGACTTATGATGCCGGATAGGTCCGAAGAAGACATCGCGCCTCCCGCATTGTGGGGTTGATGTAACGTTCACTTAACGCCGCGATCGGCGGAACACATAGGTGAGGGCGCCTGCAATTGCCGCGAGAATAAGCGGCAGCAGCGTTCCGAGCGATAGCAGCCCCAGCACCAGCGCCGAGCGCCCTGGATGGGACAGCAATGTGGCGCCGACGTAGGCGATGCCCAGTGCCGGCAGCGCCGTCCCCAGCAGCGTCGCGACGGCGTACACCCGGTAGGAGAGCGCCGTCAGGCCGGCGGCGTAGCTGACCCACTTGAAGTTGAACAGCGGTTCTATTCGCATCACAAACAGCGCCCGCCCGCCGAGCCGCCGCGCCAGGCCGTCGATGACCGCCACCGTGTCCGGTTTGACATGCCGCACGACGAAGGCGCGCCCCAGTGCACGGGCGATGTAGAAGTCTGCCGTGGCACCGAGCATCGAAGCGATCAGGATGTAGAGCGTGCCCCGCCAGAGCCCGAACGCGAGCCCGCCGGCGATATCGAGCGGCAGCGACGGAATCGGGGTCAGCACGACCGTCAGCGAAAGGCCAAGCACGTACGCCACCGGCGCCAGGGCCCCGAACCGATCGATCCGCGTCTGCACCGCTTCGGGCCGGATGTGGATCACCTGGCTGAGCAGGAAATCGAACAACAGGGCACCGATCACGCCAACCACGGCGATGGCTATCAACTGATATGCCTGGCGGCGCGTCATGCCGCCGGGCAGGGTGATCCAGCCCAGCCGCTCCGGCTCTGTTTCCTGACCTTCAGGCTCTTGCTGTCCTTGCATCACCCGATTGTCGCACTCAAATGTGGCCGAGGCGCAGACCCGATCCCGCTTCAGCCAGAAATGGTAGGGATCGCGCGGCTGGAAGTGGGACAATGAAGGAGTTCCGTTGACCCGGTAGCAGATTTATTCCTCGGATCAACTGATCGGAACGCGCGGGAGGCACGGTCGATGCCCAACCCTGCTCTTCGGCGTCATCGGGGAGTTACTGGAGAGACTGGTGCACAGCCCTCACCGGCACCAACTGCTGTAACGGCTCGCTGGTCCGCCGGTCGCATCGTACATGTGATCTGCCGGCTGATCATCGGCCTGACCCTGATTACGACCTCTATCGGCAAACTACTTGATCTCGGCGGCTTCCACGACGTGATGCGCGCCTACGACATCTTCCCCGGCTGGTCGCTCTGGCCAATCGCAATCGGCATGCCGATCATCGAGGCGTTCATTGCCTACAGCATGTTGAGCGGCTGGCGGCTGATCCGCGGCATCCAGGCGTCGATGCTGCTCCACGCCGGATTCGCCACCCTGCTTGCGCTTGAACTGGCGCGTGGTCTGAACCTGAAAAACTGCGGCTGCTTCGGCGTGTTCTGGGCCCGCCCCCTCACCTGGCTGAGCCCGGTCGAAGATCTCGTGTTGCTCGGCATTACGATCGGGGTGCTTTTGACACTGCCGTCCGTGCGGCG
>JBBRGK010000038.1:0-13385 GCA_038240805.1 Dehalococcoidia bacterium
TCCAAATTTTGAGCGCCGCGGTGAAGAGTTCCGCAGGCTAATCCTGACTCAGGCTGAACACGAAAAGCGGGAAGAGGGTGCATCATCGCAGCGATAACGGGCCGTCGGGGCCGGACGAGCGGCCGGCCGGATTACTGGATCCTCTTTCTGGCTATCGTCATAACGGGAATCGGCTTGCTCGCCGTGTACAGCGCCAGCTTTGCGATCGGCTACTCCGATTTCAACAACGTCAATTACTTCATTACCAGGCAGGTGATCTCCGCGCTCGCCGGTCTTGCGTTGATGCTGGTGTTCATGAATATCCCCTATCGTCATCTGCAAAAGCTGAGTCCGATCATCATGCTGGCGTCGCTGCTGTCGCTGCTGGTGGTTTTGGTGCCCCATGTAGGGGTACGTAGCAACGGCGCCACCCGCTGGATTGCACTGGGGCCTTTGCCGCCGCTTGAGCCGAGCGAGTTCGCCAAGCTGGCGATGGTGATCTACATCTCTGCCTGGCTTTCCGCGAAAGGAGAGCAGGTCAAGAAGCTCTCGCTCGGGGTACTGCCGTTCGTGATGATGGTCGGTCTCGTCGGCGGCTTGATCATGCTTGAGCCCGATATGGGGACCGCGATCGTGATCACGCTGACAACGATGACGATGTTCTTTGTCGCCGGGGCGGCGTTGCCCCACGTCCTTACCCTCGGCCTGTCGGGTATCGCGGGCGGCGCCCTGCTGATCACCGTTCAGGGCTACCGCTCCGCGCGCATGCTTTCCTTTCTCCAACCTGAAAAGTACCCCGATGGAGCTGGCTTTCACATCCTGCAATTGCTGATAGCACTCGGCAGCGGCGGCGTCAGCGGACTGGGGCTCGGTGCGAGCCGGCAAAAGTTTTTCTATGTGCCGGGAGCGCATACCGATGGCATCTTCGCGATCATTGGTGAAGAGATGGGCTTCGTTGGTGCTTTGCTGGTCATTCTGCTGTTTGCTGGCCTGATCTACCGCGGCTTTCGTGCCGGCTCCAGGTCGCCGGATACGTTCGCCTCCTTGCTCGCCGTCGGGATCACCTGCTGGATCGGCTACGAGGCCGTGATCAACATCGGTGGAATCACCCGCTCGATCCCGATGACTGGCATTCCTCTGCCAATGGTAAGCTACGGCGGCTCTGCGCTGATGGCCACGCTCGCCGCCGTCGGAGTGCTACTCAACATCTCGCGGAATCTCGGCGACGAGTCGAGCCCTGGACGGCTGATCGAGCCGCGTCGAAGGGGAGCGCCTGCTGGTGCACCCTATGCGTCTCGCAGGCGGCGTCTGATCGGCCGAGGCCGCAAATGAGGATTCTCCTGACCGGCGGCGGCACGGGGGGCCACGTCTACCCAGCACTCAGCGTTGCTGAGGCCCTGCCTGAACGCTCCGAGGGCGAGCAGATCGAACTGCTTTTTGCCGGAACGGCGCGTGGCGGCGTGCAGCGACTCGCGGCTCGCGCGGGTATTCCATTCGTGGAGGTCGCCGCCGCGCCGATCAGAGGGCACAGTCCTTTCGGGCTGCTACGCGCTGTTTGGCGAACCGCCGAAGGCCTGGCGCAGTCATGGCGCATGATCGGCCGCTTCGAGCCCAGCGCGGTGCTCGCGACGGGCGGTTACGCCACTGTTCCGGTCTGCCTGGCAGCCCGGCTTAGAAACGTGCCGATTGTCCTGTATCTGCCTGATATCTATCCGGGCTGGGCCGTTCGTTTCCTCGCTCTGCTGGCGACCCGGATAGCCATCACCGACAGGCCTGCGGCCGACCACCTGCCCCGGAAGAAGAGCATCGTCACGGGCTACCCGGTGCGTCGGGAGTTCGCGAACACTGATGGAATACTGGCGCGGCAAAAACTTGGACTGGCACCCGATGTATCGGTGCTGCTGGTTACTGGCGCCACCCAGGGTGCGCAAGCGCTGAACTGCGCGGTGTGGGATGCGCTGCCTGCCCTGCTGACCTTCTGTGCGGTGCTGCATCAGACTGGAGAGGCCGGATTGGCACAGGCCCGTATGGTCGCGGCCGGGCTATCCAGCACGCAGGGCGGTCGGTACCTGCCGGTTGCGTACATTGACGACATGCCCGCCGCTATGGCCGCCGCAGACCTTGTAGTCATGCGGTCCGGCGCTTCTGCTCTGGCCGAGCCTGCGGCCGCAGGACTGCCTGCTATTCTCGTTCCTGGTACGTTTGCAGGCGCACATCAGCGCCATAACGCTCTCTTTATGCAAGCACGTGGCGCCGCGATTGTACTCGAAGAGCCGCACCTCAATGAGCTGGCTGCGATCGTCAATGGCCTGCTGGGCGATCGCCCGCGACTCGCGAAAATGGCAGCCGCAGCCCGCGGACTTGACCGACCGGAAGCAGCTCGACGGATCGCGGATGTACTGCTGGGGGTGGCAGCATGACGCCACTCAAAACCCAATTGAACGATCTCTCGGCGCTTAAACGGGTGCACATGGTCGGCATTGGCGGCATGCACATGTCGGCGATTGCGAGCATTCTGCTTTCGCGAGGCGTTACGGTGACGGGCTCGGATATCGCGCCGTCACGCTACACTGAGCGATTAGAGCAGGAAGGAGCGACGGTCCATCGCGGACACGACGCCGCGAACCTTGGCGAGCCGGATTTGGTGGTCGCGACCGTGGCAGCAAAGGAGTCGAATCCCGAGCTCAGCGCCGCCCGCGAGCGGGGTATTCCCATTGTCATACGTGCAGAGATGGTCGCGGCGCTGATGGAGGGTTTCACAGCACTATGCGTGGCGGGCACCCACGGCAAGACGACGACCTCAAGCATGCTCGCCTACGCGCTATCCCAGGCCGGCCGTGACCCGACCTACCTGCTCGGTGGCGACGCAGTAGAGCTTGGACGCAACGCCGCCCCCGGCACTGGCGCCGAGATCGTGGTCGAGGCAGATGAGTATGCGGAAGCGTTCCTGCACTACTCGCCCGATATTGCGGTCGTTACAAACGTCGAAGTCGATCACCTGGATTACTACAAAACCGAGCGACGGCTGTTGGGTGCGTTCGCTCGGTTTTTGGCCAGGGTGAAGCAAAGCGGCCGTCTGATCGCCTGCACCGACAGCGGACGGTTACGCGATCTTATTACCGCAGGCGTGCACGATAAAAGCATCACGGCCACGGTCGACACGTACGCTCTGGACCAGAGCGCCGACTGGACTGCCACGATCTCGCGCGCCGGTTCCGATCAGGCCTTCAGCGTGATGCATCGCGGCAGCCACTTCGGCGACTTCGTGACGCCGCTAGCCGGGCGCCACAACGTCAGCAACTGCGTCGGGGCTATTGCGGCGCTCGACTGCATTGGTGTGGACTCGGCATCGATTCGCGGTGCGATTGCCGGATTTCACGGCGCACGTCGCCGGTTCGAGTTCGTCGGGGAAACCGGCGGGATCACGATCATGGACGACTACGCCCACCACCCGACCGAGATCGCGGTCAATATCGCGGCGTTCCATGAGCGCTTTCCCGGCAGGCGGCTCGTTCTGGTCTTTCAGCCGCACACATTCAGCCGCACAAGCTACCTGCTCGACGGGTTTCGCGTCTGCTTTGATGGCGCGGAGTCGTTACTACTGATGCAGACCTACGCCGCGCGAGAGACATCCGACGCCGGCCTGGACGCGACACAGCTTGCCGGCCTGCTCACCCGCTCCCCTGACGTAGCTGTAGATGAAGCAGAAGCGGTCGATTGGCTGCTCCGGAATGCCCGGCCAGGCGATATCGTTGCAACGATGGGCGCTGGCACCGTGGACGCGGTCGGACGAAGCTTTCTTCGAGCTGCCGCAGCTGCGCGGACGTGAGTATGAACGACGAGCTGCGGCTGGAGAGCCTGGCGGACAAGCTGATCGGACTCGGCGAAATCCGGCGGGACGAGCCGATGTCGCGCCATACGACGTTTGGGATCGGCGGGCCAGCCGACCTCTACCTCAAGGTCTCGGACAGCGAAGCGCTGGCAGCGGCTGCACTCGCCGCCCGGCAGGCTCGCATCGCGTTTTTTGTGCTTGGATCGGGCAGCAACGTGCTCGTCGGTGACGCGGGAATTCGCGGTCTGGTGATCGAAAACAACGCCCGTCGTATCGACGGTCCCGGGCCGCTGAGTAACGGCCACTCGCATGTGCAGGCCGAGAGCGGCGCCAGTTTTGCGGCCACGTCGAGAAAGCTCTGCCGTGCCGGCTATTGGGGCCTCGAATGGGCAGTCGGTATTCCCGGCACGCTCGGCGGCGCGGTGGTATATAACGCCGGCGCCTACGGTGGCTGCCTGGCCGACGTGTTAACGGAGATCGAGGTGCTTGAGCCTGGCGGCGACAGGCGCCGAATTCCGGCGGCAGAGTTGTCGTTGGAGTATCGAGGCAGCGTTTTCACACGTGGCATTCTGCGCGACATGGTTATTCTGAACGTATCTTTTCGGCTTCGGGCAGGTGACCCTGAGCAGATCATGGCCCACATCGCAAAGCTCGACGAGAAGCGGCTGGCGACACAGCCTCGGGGCCGCAATGCGGGTTCGATCTTCAAGAACCCGCCGGAGCATCCCGCCTGGTGGTTGATCGACCAGGTCGGATTACGCGGTGCCCGCCTCGGTGACGCCGAAATATCCGGAAAACACGCGAATTTCTTTTCCAATACTGGCAAGGCCCGCGCCTGCGAGGTAAAGCAACTCATGGATCAGGCCAGCGGTCAGGTTCTCGAACGGTTCGGAATCGAGCTGCATCCCGAGGTCGCGCTGATCGGGGAGGGGTTCTAATATGCCTTCCCGTGTGCGCCATCCAAACCGCCGCGCGCGATACGTATCCGGTACCTCCTCCCGTCAACCACGGGCCGGGGCCGTGCGCCCGGGCAAAGGGATCCTCGTTGCCATACTGATTGCCGGCCTGTGCACAGGCATCGGTTTCGGTGGCCTCCGTCTCTACAACTCACAGTGGCTGACCATCCAGCAGGTGCGCGTAGAGGGGAACAGTGCGATCGATGAGGAAACGGTGCGACAGGCGGCATCACTTTCAGGCGATCGCTTCCTGTCTGCCGACACAGACGCAGCAGCGATGCGGGTGAAGGCGTTGCCGCGGGTGATGAGCGCGAGCGTGATCCGCCACTTCCCGAATTCCGTCACGATTCGGCTCGTCGAGCGCACTCCAATCGGGGTGTGGCGCGTGGGAGCGACAAGCTATCTGGTCGACGATGGCGGTCTGGTGATCGACACAACCGATGATGCGGCGGGGTTGCCGGTCGTGGACGCAACCCAATCGGGCGTTGACGTACAGGTCGGAGACCGGGTCGACGCGGACGCGCTTCGCGCCGCAAACCAGGTCTCGCAATATTCACCCCGTACACCGGGTCAGTCCGTTGTGCGTTTCGTCTATGACAGGCAAACTGGTCTGACCGCGACCACCGCCTCGGGCACACAGGTGCGTCTCGGTGACGGCCGGTCGCTCGAGTACAAACTGGCGGTGTGGGAGCAGGTTGCGCTGAAGGTGAGTCCGGCGGACCTGCACGAGATCGACCTTCGCTTCAGCGACCGTCCGTTCTACCGCTAGTCTGCGCCTGGGCCGAGGTCGAGCACGCTGAGCACAGGAGAGGCGCCGTGTCACGCAGAGGAACGTTCGCAGCGATCGATGTTGGCACGACCAAGGTCTGCACGATCGTGGGTGAGCCGGACGATATGGGCGTGCGTGTCATTGGCGTCGGCGTCGCCCCATCGGCCGGGCTCGCCAAAGGCATGGTGGAGAACATCCACGATGCCACGGAGGCGATCCGCGTTTCGATCGAAAAAGCCGAGCGTTCCAGCGGGATGCGGATCACTTCAGCGCATGTCGGGATCGCCGGAGCACACATCAGCTCACTGAACAATCGGGGCATTGCGGCAATTGCCGATCGCGAGCACCCGATCACAGATGAGGATGTCGCGCGCGCGATCGACGGTGCTCGCAACATCAGCATCCCCGGCAACCGCGAAATCCTGCACGTCATCCCGCGCTATTACATCCTCGACGGACAGGACAGCGTCTCGGACCCGGTGGGTATGTACGGGCAGCGGCTGGATGTCGAGGCGCACATCATTACGGGATCGGTGTCGGCGCTTAGAAATCTTTCGAAGTGCATCGAGAACGCGGGCGTGAGCATCGATAATCTGGTGCTCGAACCACTGGCAAGCGCGGAGGGCGTGCTCCGCGACGAAGAGCGCCGCCAGGGGGTGGTAATCGCAGACATCGGGGGTGGCACCACCGATGTCGCGATTTTCGTGGATGGTGCCGTCTATCACACGGCCGTGCTGCCGGTCGGTGGCTATCACCTCACGCACGACCTTGTCGTCGGCCTGCGTGTGCCGTTCGACGCCGCTGAAGCAACGAAGTCGCGCTACGGTCATGCGATTCCGAGCACAGTACCGGCCGATCAGATGGTCGAGGTCGAGGCGTTCGGCGGCGAAGGCCATCTCATGGTCCACCGGCGGCGCCTGTGCGAAATTTTGCAGGCCCGCACTGAGGAGATTCTTGAGATGATCGCCGGTGAAATCCGGCGGGCCGGCTACGACGAGATGGTGTCCGCTGGCCTCGTCTTGACGGGCGGCAGCTCCAACCTGCCGGGTTTCGTCGATCTGGCGCGTGATGTCCTCGGTATGCCCGTTCGGTTAGGTAGCCCTGGCGGGATTCACGGATTGGTCGAAAGTCTATCCAATCCTGCATACGCGACCAGTGTTGGTCTGCTACACTGGGCCTTGCGCGACGGGGAGCACCTCCAGACAGCCCCGGCGCGGACCAGAATTGGCATCCCCGATTGGTTAAAAGGCGTACGCCGGCTGATGCGGGGATTCCTGCCCGAGTGACCTGAGCCATTGCGGCCCGCACCGCGTGAAAGGAGAGCCGAGGAACTGATGAAGCAGACGCCGAGGCCGGAACTTGAAGGACTTCCCCCGATTAAAGTGGTGGGTGTTGGTGGGGGCGGTTGCAACGCGGTAAACCGGATGATTCAGGAGCACATCTTTGGTGTGCAATTCATCGCGGTTAATACGGACGCCCAGCAGCTGGTCCACTCCGAAGCACCAACAAAAATTCGCATCGGCGACAAATTGACCCGCGGTCTCGGTGTTGGTGGCGACCCGACGGTCGGACTGCGCGCGGCTGAAGAAAGCCGCGAGGAGCTCCGCGAGGCGATTCGCGGCGCGGACATGGTGTTCGTTACCGCAGGCATGGGTGGTGGTACCGGCACAGGCGCTGCGCCTGTACTCGCTGAAGTCGCGAAGCAGGAAGGCGCTCTCACGATTGGCGTCGTCACCAAGCCGTTTAGCTTCGAGGGTTCCCGCCGTCTGCGGCAGGCAGAGGAGGGGATCCAACGCCTGCGCGAAAAAGTCGACACCCTGATCGTGATTCCGAACGACCGGCTACTGTCGATGTGCGACAAACGCGTCACTGTACAGGAAGCCTTTAAGGCGGCAGATGACATTCTGCGCCAGGGCATTCGCGGCATTTCTGAGATCATCACGCGCCCCGGCGAGGTGAATCTCGACTTCAACGATGTCCGCAAGATCATGAGCGATGCTGGGCCGGCATTGATGGCGATCGGTCACGGCAGCGGAGAAAACCGCGCAGTCGAGGCAGCACGGCAGGCGATTCAGAGTCCGCTGCTTGATGTGGATATCAACGGTGCCCGTGGCGTCCTCTTTAATATCACCGGTCCACGCGATCTGATGCTGCACGAGCTCAACCAGGCCGCGCAGGTCATTGCGGACGTGGTTGACCCCGATGCGGAGATCATTTTCGGCACCGTCGTGGACGAAACGATGGGCGACGAAGTCAAGATTACCGTCATCGCGACTGGATTCCCGGATGCCGCCGGACCGCAGCGCGCCGTCGATGCCTTGCAGCCTCTCAGCCGCAGTACCATGCCGGCAACGAACGGCGTGGCTGCCGCGGCCGAAGAGCTTGATGCGCCGCGTTTTCCTCGTCCCCTGCGCAGCGATTCGCTGCCCGTTCCGGCTGCTCAAACTCCATCGACTCAGCCGCCCACGAGACCGAATCCAGGCCTCAGGCCCGACACTCTGCCGGGGAGTTCCGACACTGATCTACCGACATTCCTGCGACGGTCGATGACCTCCCGCTAAGTCTCGAATCTCTTTAGCTTAAGCCGTAAGCCCGCCGTTCCCTTATGGAAACGGCGGGCTTTCTTATGTAGCTAAACCACCTCACTATGAGGTATGGCGATAGCTTATGTCATTCAAAAGATTAGTCGCCTACTCACTTGACGGATAGCTCGGTGTCCACGATGATGTGACCCTACGACCACAAGATGTAGCGGTTGTCCGAAGATAGCGATCTACATTTAGTGGTCATAACGGATCACCGTCTCGTCGAGGAAATGGGCCGTCGTGCAGTGTCCCTTCTGCAACTTCGCTGATTCGAAAGTGTTGGACTCGCGCACTGTGGATGCCGCGATCAGGCGACGCCGCGAGTGCCTGCGTTGCAACGCACGGTTCACCACCTACGAACGCGTTCAGCAGGCCAGCGTGCTGATCGTGAAGAAGGACGGACGCCGTGAGGAGTTCAGCCGCGAAAAGGTGCTGATCGGCTTACGGAAGGCCTGCGAGAAGCGGCCACTCGAAGCCGGAGCGATCGAGGCGCTCGTCGACGCGGTGGAATCGGCACTACTCGGCCTCGGCCGGGCTGAGGTCGAGAGCACCTTCGTCGGTGAGGTCGTTATGGGCGAGCTGCAGGAACTTGATCAGATCGCCTACGTCCGTTTCGCCTCGGTATACCGCTCGTTCACCGATATCGACAGCATGCGCGCTGCACTTGATGAACTGGAGCGGACATCGTCTCGCAGCAGAAGGCCGCGCGAGCAACTGCCGCTGCTTGCGGAGGCGGAGCTTGACCAGCTCGTTGAGCCACCCAGGCTTCTGCCATTACGTTCCGTTCCCGCAAATCGGACGGGGCGGCTCAGACGAGGCGGTTAGCCCCGGAACCACATGTGCAGTCACGAACAGCCAACAGGCGGTTGTCGAACCAGCAGAAATTAGGCGATAGGGGAACAGCATGGTCATCGAGTCTTCAATCCGAACCGGCCAGACAGACGGCAAGCCCGCACTTATTCTCTCGGAAAATGCCCGCGTCGTGCTTGAGCGTCGCTATCTCGCCAAGGACGATTCAGGCAATCTGATCGAAACGCCTGAGCAACTGTTTCGCAGGGTGGCCAACAATCTCGCCCAGGGCGAGCGGCTTCATGGTGCCACAGCCGAGCGTGTGGCCGAAGTTGAGGAGCTGTTCTACCGCACGATGACCAGCCTCGACTTCCTGCCGAATTCGCCGACGCTTGGCAACGCCGGCCGTGCCCTGCAGCAGCTTTCCGCCTGCTTCGTGCTGCCCGTCGAAGATGCGATCGAGAAGATCTTCGAAACGATCAAATACACGGCCATGATTCATCAGACTGGCGGCGGCACAGGGTTCTCCTTCTCACGCTTGCGTCCGGAAGGCTCGATGGTGCGCAGCACCGCTGGTGTGGCCAGCGGACCTGTCTCGTTCATGAAAGTATTTGATGCCTCGACCGAAGCGATCAAGCAGGGCGGCACCAGGCGCGGTGCCAACATGGGCATCCTTGCGGTCGACCATCCCGACATCGAAAAGTTCATCGAATGCAAGTCGGACATGGTCAGTTGCACGAACTTCAATATCTCCGTGGCAGTGACCGAGAAGTTCATGCGCGCTGCGGAACGTGGCGAGGACTATGAACTGTTCGATCCCCATACCGGCAAAGTAGCCGGTACAAGAAATGCGGGCGCCATCTTCCGCAAGCTGGTCGAAAATGCGTGGAAGAACGGCGACCCCGGTATCATCTTCATCGACCGGATCAATGCAGGCAGCGCCAACCCGATTCCGTCAATGGGGCCTATCGAAAGCACAAACCCGTGCGGCGAGCAACCGCTCTATCCTTACGATTCCTGCAATCTCGGCTCGATTAACCTGGCACGGTTCGTGGTGCGTCGAGGTGACCACTACGAGTTCGACTGGAACCGGCTGGCTGCGGTCGTTCCCGTCTGCGTGCGCTTCCTCGACAACGTCATCGATATGAATCGGTATCCGATTCCGCAGATCGAGGATGTCAGCCGGCGTATCCGTCGCATTGGCCTCGGCGTGATGGGCTTTGCTGACGCCTGCATGCGGCTGAATATTCCTTACAACTCCGAGGATGCTGTTACGTTTGCCGAGCAGGTTATGGCGGCGATCGAGCAGTCTGCCAATGAAGCTTCGATCCAGCTGGGAGCAGAGCGCGGCGTGTTTCCAGAGTGGGAAAACTCGATCTTCAATATGCCTGACCGCTACCCGAGCCGGCCGCGCTACCGCAACTCAACACGTACGACAATTGCGCCCACTGGCACTCTCAGCATCATCGCCGACTGCTCAGGCGGCGTTGAGCCGGTGTTCGCGCTGGCCTACATGCGTCAGCATTATCTCGACCGGAATGACCCGACTCGACCCACCAAACTGACCGAAGTGAATGAGTATTTCGAGGAGGTTGCTAAGCGTGGGGGATTCTACTCACAGGAGTTAATGGACGATCTCGCTGCTGGTGGACACCTGCAGGACCGCACGGAGGTGCCGGAGAGCGTAAAGCGGGTGTTTGTCACCGCACACGATATCGAGCCTGAGTGGCACGTGCGAATCCAGGCAGCCTTCCAGCGGCACACCGACAACGCGGTCAGCAAAACGATCAACTTCAGCAATGGCGCCACGGCGAATGACGTCGCTGACGCCTACCTCCTCGCATACCAGGCCGGCTGCCGCGGAATTACGATCTACCGCGACGGTTCACGTGAGCTGCAGGTGCTTTCCCACGAGGCACGCAAGGAAGAGCCGACAACGGACACCCCGGCTGCGGCTGCTGTGCCTGAAGCGGGCCGGCCACGCCGTGAACGGCTTGGCGACGAGCGCCCGTCCATCACACACAAGTTCGTCGTGGGCGAGCAGGAAGGCTATCTCACCGTTGGCCTCTTCGAGGACGGCCGGCCGGGAGAGGTGTTCATCAGGGTCTCAAAACAGGGCTCGACAGTCAGCGGCCTGATGGACACGGTCGCTCTGCTCAGTTCGATGGCGCTGCAGTATGGGGTGCCCATCAGCACCCTGGCGGAGAAACTGAAGAACACGCGCTTCGAGCCCTCCGGGATGACCCGCAACCCGGCGGTGCCGACGGCAACTTCGCTCGTGGACTACATCTTCCGCTACATGGAGCAGCGCTTCGTCACTGGACAGCAAGCGCAGTTGCCGCTCGTGCCGCCCGGCTTCGGTGCCGATGCGTCCGCGTCAACGGTCGCCGCACCGGCGGCAGTAAACGGTAGCGGACTGCTGAATGGTGCGATAGTGATCAACGGCGTGACGCCAGTCAGCGGCTATTCGAACGGACATCTAAAGAATGGGGCGGCGCCAGTCTCCTCCGGAGTTGGCTGCCCCGAGTGCGGCTCCGTGCTGCACTATGCAGAAGGGTGTCTGCTCTGCCATGGTTGCGGATACAGCAAGTGCGGTTGAGCGTGAGCCAGAAACCGGTTTCAAGATGGGCTTTTACTATGGACAGTCTCAGCCGCCACCCCCGGACAAGGAACCGGGCGGCTGCATGGAAGTGCTGATCATCAGCCGGGCCGTGTTCGGTATCCTCGCTGTGCCATTGGGGATCATTCTCGGGGCGATTCTCGGGCTGGTGCTGCTGTTCTGGCTGTTCAGCGTGCACGTGCTTCTTGGCCTGCTCGGGATTGCGCTCGTCGGTGCCGGCGTGGCCTATTACGCCCGTTGGGAGCGTCGCCGTTTTGGCCCGGGGGGGCGCTGAATCGGTCGTCTTCAGCCACGCGGAGTACCATCGTCTGTCCAACCGCTTATCGGGAGGATGCGCTGCGAAGGCGAACGGAGGATAATGAACAGGTAGGGTCAGGAGGTGTCGGGAGATGGTGCTCCAGCGGTGGCGGTATATTACGCAGGTAGTCGAGTCACGACGGCTCCAGGAAGAGCTGGATGAGCTCGGTGAAGCGGGCTGGGAACTTATCACGGCGCACTGGGAAGAATACTCGTTCGGTGGGCGCTCACAGCAGCAGGCACGCTGCATCCTGAAGCGGCCAGTCGCTGAGGGTGAACGCGATGAGTTCTCGGCGTGGGAGCCGGCAACGGCAGGCCGAGCTTAAACCCAGGCGTCCCAACAGAAAATCAGCGAAATCCACGAAAACAGTCTGCGAGACGAGGCCGAGCGGTACATCGCTCGGCCTCGCTGCACCTAAGCTTCCGCCCTGCTACTCTGCTTCCAGTATGGCGGGCCAGCTGTTCGGCGCGGACCGGCCGCGCGCGTCGGAGTGACCGTGTTTCGTCCCTTTCGCAAACTGCTCGTCGCGAACCGGGGAGAGATAGCCATCCGCGTGCTTCGCGCCTGTCGCGAACTCGACATTCCCACCGTTGCCGTATTCTCTGATGTCGATCGCAACTCTTGGCACGTTCGCTTCGCCGACGAAGCATTCTTGCTCGGACCGGCGCCCGCCGCCGAGTCGTACCTGTACATCGATCGCATTATCGACGTCGCGCAGGCTGCTGGCGTCGATGCTATCCACCCCGGCTATGGATTCCTGGCCGAAAATGCCGCCTTCGCCGAGGCCTGCGGGCGCGCCGGGATCATCTTCGTCGGACCGAGCCCACGCACAATCCGGCTGCTCGGCAACAAGGTCCAGGCCCGCCAGCTCGTGCAGCAGTGCGGCATTCCAGTCGTGCCAGGCACGGATCTGATCACCGACCCGGCTGAAGCGATCGAGGCGGCAGAGGCGATCGGTTACCCCGTTCTTATCAAAGCGGCTGCCGGCGGCGGCGGAAAAGGCATCCGCCAGGTTACGAACAGGGACGAGATGGCGCAGGCATTGCATTCAGCCGGGAGCGAGGCGCAGTCGGCCTTCGGTGACGCCGGCGTCTATGTCGAAAAGTACCTGGCGCCGGTGCGGCATATCGAAGTGCAGGTGATCGCCGACCGGTTCGGCAACACGATTGCGCTCGCCGAACGCGAGTGTTCGATTCAGCGCCGCCATCAGAAACTCATTGAGGAGTGTCCCTCTCCCGCGCTACACGCGGCACAACGAAAAGTGCTAAACGAAACGGCAGTGCGGGTCGCTCAGGCGGCAGAGTACGTCAATGTAGGCACGGTTGAATTCCTGATGGATGAGCACCACAACTTCTACTTCCTGGAGATGAATACCCGCCTGCAGGTCGAGCACCCCGTCACAGAACTTGTGACCGGCACCGACCTGGTCGCGGACCAGATCCGCGTCGCGGCGGGCGACCCGCTTGGCTATAGCGAAGGGAAGTTCACCTAACGCGGCTGGGCAATCGATTGCCGGATCTCCGCGGAAGTCCCGGCGCAGTGAGTCGGTCAGAGCGG
>JBBRGK010000039.1:0-13111 GCA_038240805.1 Dehalococcoidia bacterium
TCGGAGCGCCGTCACGACCTTTTCGGGGCTCTTTGGCGCCTGTCGCCGATCCTCACCGGACCAGGCAAACGTGATGCCATCGTCTGGCAGACGAGCCGGCACCCCGAGAATCATGTGCAGCATCGACGCGTAGCCATAAACGCAGCCGTCCACCTTGCGGCGAGCGATCACCTCGTTCATGCCGCTTGATAGGCGAAGCGCGGCCGCATCGGCGATTCGGTTCGGCTCACCCGTGCAGACAACTTCCAGGCAGGCGATGCCAGCGGCAGCCGAGAGCGGATTGGCGTTGAATGTGCCCGGATGTGCGATCCGTTCGTGAGTGTCTTTGGTGGGATCACCGGTAAACGCGATCTGGTCAAGCAGATCCGCCCTGCCGCACACCGCGCCGCCGGGTAAGCCACCGGCGACGATCTTGGCCAGGCAAGTCAGGTCCGGCATGATACCGAGTCTTGCCTGTGCTCCGCCAGGTGCGGCGCGGAATCCGGTCACGACTTCGTCGAAGATCAGCAGCACGCCCGCTCGCGCAGTCAATTCGCGAACCGCAGCAGCAAACGAAGGCTCCAGCGGGTTCGTGCCGTAACTGGCGCCCGTCGGCTCCATGATGACGGCTGCAATCGTGTCGCTGTGCTCTGCAAGCGTGCGAGCGAGGGCATCCACGTCGTTCTGTGGCAACACGATCTGCTGACGCAGCGCGGCTCCGGGGATGCCCGGTGAATGCGGATCTTCGTCGCCAGGAGCGATCGCTCCGAAGAGCGAGTCGTTCCAACCGTGAAAGTTTGCCTCGAAGCGGACGATGTGATCCTTGCCCGAGTAGGCTCGCGCCAGCCGGACGGCCATCTGTGTCGCTTCGGTGCCCGAACTCGTGAAGCGCACTTTCTCCGCCGACGGGATCAACTCCTGAACCAGCTGACCCCAGCGCAACTCCAGAGGATGCGAGGCGCCGAGATGCGTGCCGAGGTGGATCTGCTTCTCTACCGCCGCCTCGACGGTCGGATAGAGGTGGCCGAGCAGCAGGGCGCCATGGCCCATTACGTAGTCGATGATCTCGTTGCCATCAACATCCCATTTCTTGCTGCCACGGGCACGTTCAACAGTAATCGGAAATGGGGTCATGCGACGGATGTCGTGCGTGATGCCGTCGGGAAAGACTTTCGTCGCCTCTTCATGCATCCGGGCCGAGCCGGAATGAGTCTGTTCAAAGCGCTCCAGAATCGTTGTCATGTCTCTCCTCCGGGCGTCTCGGGGAACACAGCGCGGCCTGCGACCAGGTGATCGAAGTATAGGTCCGAGTCCGGCAGGCGCTCAACGTCTGCCCTCTTCGCGTCAATGGATTCGAGCGAGACGACCCGGTCAGCCGATCGCGAGCGGCGCAGCGACGCCGACTCCGCCAAGGCTGTCCAGTGCTTCCGGCAACGACATCGAGACGCAGGAGAATATCGGGGTGTCGCGCAATGTGTAGAGGCTGACTTCAGTTTCTCTCAGCTCCTGGACCAGATCAACGAAGTCGCGCGGCTCATCGGTCTCGAATGCGACCACAAACTCCTGATCATCGAGTCCGAACGAGTAGGTTGTATTGAGCTTCACGCTCGGATATCTGTGGCCGATCGTGATGTGCTCGTCCATCATTCCCTGCCTGGCGGAGAGGGTGAGCTTGTACCAGGGGCGCGTCTTGACGAACGGGTAGACGAACAGGTATTTGGCGCCCGATGGCCGCATGTGAAGGCGCTGACCATCCTGCCCTGCATGTCTGTGCCGCGTCACGTAAATCGACCGCTTGGTCACCGCGAGATAGCTGTAGGCGGTCCGCAGGTATGCACCGAAATCGGTGGAGAGTAACGCAGTGCCCAGCCTACTGAACGCGTCAAATTCGGACGCGATATTCCAGAGCAATAGGTCGGCGTCGGCGCGGAGACCGACAAGGCTATAGCTGCGAACCGTGACGCTGCCCGCGAATGACTCGAAAAGCTGCAGAGCGTCGCGCTTTTGTGCTTCGCGCTGCTCCCGAGGCAACAGTCGCCACGCCGGATCCAACTTGTAGAACGCGTATTGGACAAACTGCCCTTTGCCGATCTCTTCCATGCCCTCGCGGTTCGTCGCAGGCAGCGGCACACGCCCGGTGCCGTACGGTCGGCCGTTTGTGGACGCAGATTGTTGTTCGTTGGTCATGTTTCCCACCCGTTGTTTTGCGTTTCAAGTATACCGGGGCTGAGTGAGCGAACGGTGCTCAGCCATCAACCGGTAGTGTTAACTCAACGATTACATGATCCAACGACTGTGAGCGAGAGATTCCGGGTTGACGACGTTCGCGGGCCGGCCAGCGATAAATTCAGCGATGTTATGAACGGGCATAGCGAGAACCCGCTTGCGGGCGTCATCGGTGACCCAGCCACTGTGCGGGGTGACGACGACGTTGTCGAGGCGGAGCAGAGGGCTGTTGGGCAGCAGCGGCTCTGCCTCAAACACGTCCAGCCCGGCACCCCGAATACGGTGCTCAGCAAGCGACTTTACAAGTGCCGGTTCATCCACAAGCGCTCCCCTTGCCGTGTTCACCAGAATCGCATCACGTCGCATAAGGCCCAGCTCACGCTCTCCGATCATGCCGCGTGTGCTGTCGGACAGCGCGATATTGATCGAAACGACATCAGCGCTTCGCAGCAGCTCATCAAGTTCCATTAGGCTGGCGCCCGCTCGCTCGGCCCGATCGGAGTTGTGTGTGCGGCTCCATGCAACGACACGCATGCCCAGCGCCGCACCCATGGCAGCAACTTCGCGGCCGATATTGCCCATCCCGATCACGCCCAGGGTCTTCCCTTGCAGCTCGACCCCGTCCACGTGCTGCCAGAGCCCGCCGCGAAGAAGTCTGTCGTGCTGCGGGATCGCGCGTGCAACCGCGAGAATCAGAGCGATCGAGTGCTCGGCCACGGAACGTGCATTTGCACCCGGCGCGTTCGTGACCGAGATTCCAAGCGCTGCGGCCGCCTGCAGATCAATGTTATCCGTGCCGGTACCAAAGACGGCGATCATACACAGCTTCGGGAGCTGGCTGAGCAGATCGGCGTCGATGGTCGTATAGGCCCGCACGTTGACCATGAACTGTGCTCCGGAGAGGCGTTCCACAAGCTCCTGCGGATCGGAAGCCCGATCGGCGTAGAGCCGGACATCGCCCAGATCCCGCAGGTGAGACAGCTCAGGTTGGCCAGCATAAGCCGGCGGGTAGTCGTCGGGGATTACGATGCTGATAGGGTCCTTCACTGCGTGACCGTGGGCGCCAGGCTTGCGAACGAACGCTTTTGCTCCACTCGCTCCAATGCCACGCACGCGAGCCCCGCTTCCACTTCGTCCATGATTGAGACAAATTCTGCCGTCACTTCGTCTCTCATTCCTTCGGTGGTATATCCTCCGGTGTTGTCCCAGCTGCCGTCGGGATTCTGCTGGGCCAGTAAGGCACCAGCCGCTCGCAGGGCCAGTTCGAGGTGCCGTGAGTCGCCGGTGACACCCGCCAGCAATGCCGCTCCCCAGGCGACCTTCCCGACCTGCGCAGTTTCATACATTGCTTCGGTGGCGTTGTATGCAGGAAGCAAGAAGCGATTCGCGTCATCGAGCGCACCGCTGTTGCCGGTCGCGAGGTGATAGCGGACCATGAACGCGGCACCGATGCCGTACATGAAATAAGCCTGTCGAGGCCGCGAGGCGATGACCGCGTACTGTGCGGCCTCATGCGCTGGATACTCCGTGATCACGCCGCGGGCCTGCGTGTATACGTGGCACAGCCGCGCGGCCGGCTCCGGCTGAGCATCGAGAATCATGCGCAGGAAACGTGCTACGCCGCCCGCCACGTCGGTTCGACCGCAGACAAGTGCCGCCAGGCCCGCCATTGCGCTCGACATAACTTCCTGCCGCGTTTCCGCATCGCAGCTGTCGAGGCGCGAGAATAAGCCGCCTGACTCCGGGTCCTGCATCGATGCGAGGAAATCCATCCCTTTTGACGACAGATCGTATGCGCCTGTGCGATGCAGACCGGCGGTGAGCCAGGCGTTCGGATACGGATAGACCAGCGCGAGACCGCCGCGCTGCCAGTCGCCCGCATAGTCCCCGGCGGGGGTAACGGCGTGATCTCGGATCCACGCGGAGAGGCGGGTGGCAGCCCGCGTTCGTCCCGCTGCAGTTAGCGCGTACATCCCTTTGTAGAACCCACCCAACCCTCCGCTCTGCTCATCGCCGATCATGCCGTCGGTCCGCTGCCGGCGTTCGAGGTAGTCCGCACCCCGGTCCCGCGAGCGGGCGAACACACTAGCGCTGCGCACGGCCGGAGCGAATACGGGCGCGGTCCGAGCGGCGACGCCAGCACCGACCTTCGGGCCGAGCGTCTCGTTCCGGAGCCACTGGCTGACTCGCTCGCCGATCATCATCGTCGTGAGATTGGTGTTCGCCCGCGGCACAGTTGGCATGATCGAGGCGTCGGCCACGAACAGCCCATCGATCCCGTGCACGCGGCCGTACTGGTCCACCACGGCATCGGCATCGCCGCGTGGTCCCATCTTCGCGGTGCCACAGGGGTGGTACCCGGAACCTGCCACACGACTGATCCAGGCGCCGATCGTCTCATCAGACTCCAGGTGACGTGCCTGCGGACGATAGATACCTCGATGGAGCGAGACCAGCGGTTCTGTTTCACCGAGGCTGAGCGCCAGCCGAACCCCGGCGACCATGCGGCGCAGATCTTCAGGATCTTCGCAGAAGTGCGACTCGATCTTCGGCTGTGCCCGTGGATCGAGCGACTCCACGATCAACCTGCCCTTACCGCGAACCTGCTCCAGACAGACACCGATCAAAAACAGCGGCCCTTCCTCGCTGTCCACGAAGCTGACCGGCATAACCTGCATATCGTTGCGCTCAGCACTGTCCGCAGCCGTATAGCGCAACGTGACCTGCACCGAAGGCACGTCGGTACGGCAAACGCCTTCCCGCGGGATATACGTAACGCCCACAGTTGGGTGGTCGAGCAGGTGCCGCCCCACGCCAGACAACTCTACACGCGTGGCAACGCCAAGCCGCTCGGTATCTTCTCGGGCGCCGATACCGGAGCGCAGCAGGATCGCAGGGCTCTGAATCGCACCTGCGCACAGAATGATTTGACGGCCGAACACCGTCTCAAATGTCCCGTCGAGATCGATCTCGACCCCGACGGCGCGGTCGCCGGCGAGCACGACCCGCGCCGTGTGGGCATTACCCCGGATCTCCAGATTTTCCCGCGATCGGGCTTCAGCGAGATATGCAATGGCGGTCGATATCCGCAGCCTGCCCCGTCGATTCATAGGATGCGGACCGACGCCCGTCGAGTCTGGATCGTTGTTATCGCTTGCAGTTGGGAATCCGAGCGCGCGACATGCATGCAAGAACGCAGCCTGCCAGTTGACCAGCTCATCTTCACAGTAACGAACCACGGGGATCGGACCGTTTCGGCCGTGAAAGTCATCATCGAAGTCGATGTCCTGTTCGAGATCGCGGAAGTACGGCAGCACTCGCGCCCATGACCACTCAGGGTTGCCGAGTGCGGCCCAACGATCGTAGTCCTCGGGAACGCCGCGGAGGGCGATGGCGGTGTTCACGGCCGTCGAACCGCCGACGACGCGTCCGCGGGGAAAACGGTGCGGGCGGCCTTCCTGCGAGTGGTGGGCGCGGAAGCGCCAATCATGCGCGCGGGTGGAGTTCCAATACCCATTCAGCAGATCGTCCGGAGTGCTCTGCATGTCCACGTAGTCAGGGCCGGCATCGAGCAGGAGAACCGATCGGGCAGGATCCTCGCTAAGCCGGGCTGCAATTACCGCGCCTGCTGCGCCTGCCCCGACAACGATAGCGTCGTACTGCATTGAACCTCACCTTCGCCGCGATCAGATGGACCGAAGGGCCTGCGCTAGAACACCGGCGTCCCGTCGCCCATTTTTTCCAGGTTTTGCTTCAGCGCATTCATGAACGGGCCAATATCTCCCCCGTCCACAATGCGATGGTCAAAACTGATGCAGCAGTTCATCATTGACCGAATCGCGATGGCGTCAGCGATCACGACTGGGCGCTTGACGATGCTCTCCATGGTGACTATGGCGCACTGGGGCTGATTGATTATCGGCTGGCTGATGATGGACCCGATCGGGCCGACATTATCAACGGTAAATGTGCCGCCCTCGATATCATCGATTCGCAGCTTCCGCGCCCGAGCACGCGTTGCCAGATCGCTGACGGCGCGCGCGAGCCCCGAAATGCTGAGCCGGTCCGCGTCCTTGATGACCGGAACCACCAGGCCGGCCGGCGTATCGACAGCGATGCCTATGTTTATCCGCCGCTTGAGCACAATGCCTGCGTCGCTCCACGAGGAGTTGAGCCGGGGATACAGTTTGAGCGCGGCAACGGTCGCCTTGATCATGAACGGCAGATACGAAAGATCGATCCCTTCGCTCTCGCGGAAGCCGTTTTTGATCTGCTGGCGGTACGCGACCAGGGGAGAGAGATCGACCTCTACCATCATCCAGGCGTGTGGGGATTTTTGAACGCTGCGGCTCATGTGAGCCGCTATTGCTCTGCGCGTCGCTGTAAGCGGCTCTAATACTTCGTCGTCGCCGACGGCTTGTGCTGGCCGGGCCTCTGCCGGCAATCCCGCTCCGTCCGCGTGCCTGAACAGATCCGAAGCGGCCGATTCCGGAGCAGCGAAAGAGCGCTGCATCTCCTGAACAACTTCGGATCCGGCCGGCGCCAACGCGGTGGCGTCGGATTGTGTCCGGGAGCCTTCATCCGGCAGGATCCCGCGTACGATCGCGCCGGAGTTGACCAACGCCTGCACATCTTTGCGGCTGATCCGGCCGCCGAGTCCGGTTCCCTGAATTGCAGCGAGGTCGATGCCGTGTTCGCTGGCCAGTCGTAGGACCGCAGGCGAATAGCGCGCGACGCCGATCGCGTTCTGCGCCTTCGCAGCGGTGTGCGGTACCTGCTCGGCCGTCTCGTCACCACGTGGCGCCAGGGCTGGCTGCCCGTTCTCTGGCGATGGCCGCTCCAGACCGCTTTCGCCGGTCGAAAACATCCCGTGCGCTACTCCTGCGGGCGCCAGCGGGCCAGTAGCAGAGAACGTGGCGACTGGCGATTTGCGTAGGACCTCAGAAACGGATGTGGCCGCAGGCGGTGCGTTCTCGGGCAACTGAGATGCTGGAGCAATTGCGGGCGGCTGCACCGAACCGGGCTGCGTCGCGAGGCCGGTATCAATCGTCGCAATGACAACACCGACGGCGACTGTCTCGCCTTCGGGCACCAGTAGCTCCGTCAACGTACCCTCGAACGGAGAGGGGATTTCGACGTTCACCTTCTCGGTTTCGATTTCGGCCAGAGACTCATCCTCTGCGACGTGCTCGCCCGGCTGCTTGAGCCAGCGCACGACAGTCCCCTCCGTGACGCTTTCGCCAAGCTGCGGCATGCGAACTGCAGATGCCATCGGGTTGCTCCTGATCTGCGGCCGGGGCGCCGGATTCAGTAGGCGGCGAGCGTTCGTATCGCTGTCGTGATCTTCGCCGGGCTTGGCATATAGAACTCCTCGAGCACGTGGTTGAAAGGAACGGCCGGCACGTCCGGGCCGCCGAGGCGCATGATCGGACCATCCAGGTACTCGAAGGCGTGCTCACCGATCAGCGCCGCCACTTCGGCCCCGATGCCACAGGTAAGGTTGTCCTCGTGGACGATCAGGATTTTGCCCGTCGCCTTTGCCGTCTCGAGTATGGTCTCTCGATCGAGCGGCAACAGCGTGCGTAGATCGACAACGGTACATTCTATGCCAGTTTCCGAAGCTACTTTCTCGGCCGCCTCGAGGCACATATGCATCGCCAGGCCGTAGCTAAACACGGTCAGGTCGTCGCCTTCGCGGCGTACTATGGCTTCTCCGATTCGGATCTCATACGGCGTGTCGGGCACTTCGCCCCGAATCAGGCGGTAGGTTCGCTTGTGTTCGAAGTAAATCACCGGATCCGGGTCAAGCGCCGCGGCACGCAGAAGGCCCTTCATGTCGTACGGCGTGGCCGGCGCTACCACTTTAAGCCCGGGAATGTGAGCAAACATCTGCTCCATCGACTGCGAGTGATACAACCCACCGTGGATGCCGCCCCCGTACGGAGCGCGAATGACAATCGGGCATGACCAGTCACCGCCGGAGCGGTAGCGCAGCTTCGCGGCCTCGCTGATGATCTGGTTGACGGCGGGCAGGATGAAGTCCGCGAACTGGATCTCGGCAATGGGCCTCAGGCCGTTCAGCGACGCCCCGATCGAGACGCCGACGATGCTCGACTCGGCCAACGGCGAGTCAATTACTCTGTCGACGCCGTACTTCTTGAACAGACCGTCGGTGGCGCGGAAAACGCCGCCTTGTTCGACGTCCTCGCCAATGATCATGATCCGATCGTCGGCGGCCATCAGTTCATCGAGCGTGTCACGGATAGATTCGAGGTTCGATTTCACGCTCATTGGGTCGCATCTGACGGAGTATCGGCGTACACGTGAAGGAGGGCATCTTCCGGCAACGGGTCCGGAGCCGCTTCTGCCGCCGCAATCGCGAGCTTAATTTCAGCCTCTACCTGCTGCTCGATCTCAACGGCCTTCTGGTCTGTGAGCAAGCCTTCTTCAGCAAGGTACTTGCGGAAGCGATCAATCGGGTCCTTCTTCATCCACTCTTCGAGCTCTTTGCGGGTGCGGTAGCGGCGGTCGTCGTCGTCGCTGGAGTGCGGCACGATGCGGTACGTTTTTGCCTCGATTAACGCGGGACCGTGTCCACGCCGTGCTTCGTCCACGGCCCATTTCACTGTCTGGTAGACCGCGAGCACATCGTTGCCGTCCACGACCTGGCCGCGCATTCCGTACGCCGGCGCCCTGTCGGCCACGTTGGCGACCGCCATCTGTTTCCATGACGCCTCGGAGATCGCGTAGCCATTGTTCTCGACATAAAAGATCACCGGCAGTTTATGAATGCTGGCGAAGTTTAGCGCCTCGTGAAAATCTCCCTGCGCGGTTGATCCTTCGCCGAGGCTTGTGATGCAGACTTCCTTCGTCTTGCGCAGCTTTGCGGCGAGGGCGGCGCCGGTTGCATGCAGCAGTTGCGTCGTCACAGGACTCGACCCCGAAACGATCCGAAGCGCCTTGCTTCCCCAGTGAGCCGCCATCTGGACGCCGTGGCTGTTCGGGTCGTCCTTCCTGGCGAAAAAGTTCAAGAACAGCTCCGCGGGTGTCATCCCGACCGTGAGGCACATCCCGAGGTCGCGATAGTAGGGGAAGACCCAGTCGACCCCTCGTTTGATTGCGAAGCCGGCACCGACCTGGCACGCCTCCTGGCCCTGCCCGGAGATGACGAACGGGGCTCTTCCCTGTCGTTGCAGCACGAGCATCCGGTCGGCGATCCGCCGGGCCTGCACCATGCGCGTGTACATTTCCGTGAGCTGGGCTGTACTCAGACCGAAGTGAGCCGCAGCGCCGCGGCGCTGGCTGGCCAGAACAGCCTGCGACGGCGACTTTGCTTCACCCGGTCCCTTGACAGTCGTCATCCCAGCCTCCGTGGCCTCAGAGCTTGAGTGGCGGGCGGCGGGCGGCCTGCGCAGCCTCGCCGATGGCTTCCGAAAGGGTGGGATGCGGATGCACGCTGTAGGCAAGCTCCCAGAGGCTCGCGTTAAGAAAGTTGCCCAGGGCGCCCTCGGCCACGAGTTCAGTCACACCTGCGCCGATCAGGTGAATGCCCAGCAGATCGTCGGTGTCGGCGTCTGCGATGACCTTGACGAACCCGTCGGGTTCGCCCAGGACGAGTGCCTTCGCGTTCACGCGCAGGTGCGCCCGTCCGATTCGGAGCTGCCGGCCCAGCGCCCTTGCCTCCGACTCACTCAGGCCGACGCTCGCGACCTGCGGCCGGCAATACGTGGCACGCGGCAGGCGGGGATAGTCCACAGGAACTGTCTGCTTTCCCGCGATGATATCCGCCGCGAGCGTACCCTCCGCGGCGGCGACGTGGGCCAGCAGCAGGTTGCCGATCGCATCGCCGACGGCGTACACGCCGGGCACCCCGGTGCGCATCTGCTCGTCCACCACGACGAAACCGCGATCGAGCTTTACCCCGTTCTCTTCCAGCCCGATGTCAGCGGTTAACGGCTCGCGGCCCGCCGCGACCAGCAGGCACTCCGCCTCGAGGTGCTGTGTCTTGTCGCCGGTCAGCAGGTCTAACTCGACGCCGGTGTCGCTGCGTCTGATCGAATCAAGGATGGCCGCCGTACCGGTAAAAACATGGATACCCCGCTTATCGAGCAGCCGCTCCAGCAGCTTAGAAATGTCCTGATCTTCAAGCGGCAACACAGCGGGCAGCATCTCAACCAGCGTCACCTCTGCGCCCGTGTCCCGGTAGAACGACGCGAATTCCGTGCCAACGGCGCCCGCGCCGAGGACTATGACAGATCGCGGGATATGGTCGAGGGCCAGCGCCTGGTCGCTATCGATGATGAACCGGCCGTCGGTTTCGACTCCGGGAAGTTGCTTCGGGCGGGAGCCGGTCGCGATGACGATATTGGCAGCTTCGAGAGCATCGGTAGATGTTTCAGCACTGACCTGGACGCGACCCGGCCCATCCAGACGCCCCGTGCCGGCGAATAGCTGGACCCCGCTTGACTTCACCAGGCGCTGCAGGCCGGAGAAGAGCTGGTTTACGACCTGGTCCTTACGCGCTATCACTGTTGCGTACGCGAGCGACGGCTCGGCGGTTTGGATGCCAAACTCGGCCAACCTGCGTGCGAGGTCCAGGTTTTCTGCGGTTTGAAGAAGCACTTTGGTAGGAATGCAGCCACGGTGGAGGCAGGTGCCTCCGAGCTTGTCGCGCTCGACCAGCGCCGCAGTCAGTCCGTGTTGCCGGGCACGGACTGCCGCCGTATAGCCGCCCCAACCACCGCCTATGACGACGACATCGAAGCGTTCCAAGCCGTCACCAGCCTGCGCATGAAATCCGGGTAGCCCGGTGCGCTGCCGTTTCCCAGTGTACACCGGGCGGCCGAACCGACGACTACGGCCGCTCTCTGCGGTCGTCGATTCGCGAGGCGGCAGCGCGTACCCGGTCGGGGTAATTGGAACAGATTCCGTCGACGCCGAGGCGAATCAGGCGCTCGATCTCTCTCGGGTCGTCGGGCGTCCAGGTGAACACGGAGAGTCCGTGGAAGATGGCCCGACGCACGAGCGCTTCGCTCACGAAGGTATGATTCGGGCAGACGGCCTGCGCGTTGCCGGCGAGCGCAACCGCACACATTCGGACAGGATCCGGGTCGCGTTCCGACCACAACTGACCGCATGGCAGCTCAGGTGCGATGGCGCGCACGTTCGCAATCACGCCGGGGTGGAAAGACCAGACCATGACGTCGTCTGCCGCGCCCAGGCGGCGAACGAGATCCACGATCGGCTGCTCGATCTCACGCTGCTTGATCTCCGCCACGAGCAGAGCGCGGCCGCGAGCGAGCTGAAGCACCGACTCAAGGGTCGGCACCCGCTCACCAGCGAAGCGGCCTTCGAAGGACGCCGACCCGGCATCCAGATTCTGGACTTCCGCAAGGGTCATTCGCCGCACATCACCGATACCGTCCGTCGTTCGATCAACGAGGTCATCGTGCAACAGAACGGGCACACCATCTGCGGTGACGTGTACGTCGATCTCGATCGCGTCGCTGCCGAGGTCGAGCGCAGCCCGAACGCCCGCGAGCGTGTTCTCGGGCGCGTGGCCTTTGCAGGCGGCGTGAGAGATTACCAGCGGGCGACGGCCACGCGGCAGCTCGGGCATTTGAACTTCCCTTCGGTGCGGTTATTCCGTTTTGGACGCGACAGGCCTCTTTTGCGCAGGGGAGTCTCTCACCTGGCCCGCCTCGTATGAAGCCTCAAGCAGGTCGATAACGTGCTCCACGCGGGTGCTCAGACCGCTGCGACGTACGCCCGTCTCCAGTTGCAACATGCAGCCGGGATTGGCGGTCAGGAGAATGTCGGGGAGTACCTCCTCGACCTCAGCCATCTTGCTATCCAGCACTTCCATCGACATCTCTCGCTGGGTGAGGTTGTAAATACCGGCGCTGCCACAACAACGATCGGACGCCAGCTCGACGAAGGTCAGGCCCGGAATCGCGCGGATAACCTCGCGCGGCGCTTCTTTGATTCGCTGTGCGTGCGCAAGATGGCACGAATCCTGGTAGGTCACGGTCGCCGCAATCCCTCCGAGCCCGGAGCGATCGAAGTCAATTGAAACCAGGAATTCCGAGACATCGCGCACGAGCGCGTCAAACTCCTTTGCGGGTCCCGCGTACAGCGGGTCGCCGGCCAACAACTCTCCGTACTCTTTCATCGTGGAGCCGCAGCCGGCCGAGTTGACAATGATCGCTTCGACGCCAGAGGACAGGAAGACGTCGATGTTGCGTCGCGCGAGAACCCTGGCCGCTTCCCTGTCCCCGCCATGAACGAGCAATGCGCCGCAACACTGCTGAGAAGCCGGGATCAGGACCTCGCAACCGTTCCGCCGCAGCACCTGCAACGTGGCAGCCTCGGTGGCGGCGTACATGTGCGGCATGACGCAGCCGGTCAGCATCGCGACGCGATGCCGGCGCACCCCAAACGGCGCGTAGGTCTCGTGCCGGGGGTTGAAGGGTCGTTTCGACAGAGCCGGCATCAGCGCCTCAAGCTCTCGCAGCGGGCGCGGCAACCGGCGGAGGATTCCACTCCGCTGCAACAGCCCGCGAGGTCCGGCGTACTGATAGAAGCGCATCGCCGCCGCCGCGACACGGATCACGTTCTTGTGCGGAAACACGGTGCGTGTGATCGCCGTTCGGAGGATTCGGCGCGACCGGCTGCCCTTGCCCTGGGTCAGGATCTGAGACCGAGTAGCCTCCATGATTCGTCCGAAGGGCACCCCCGATGGGCAGACCGCCTCGCAGTTGCGACACTGCAGACACAACTCCATATGCGCAATGAAGCCCGCGTTGATCGGGATGCGGCCTTCATCGGCAGCGCGGATCAGGTGTAGGCGCCCCCGGGGCGACTCCGTTTCGAGCCCTGTCGCAACGAACGTTGGACAATTCATCAG
>JBBRGK010000040.1:0-12970 GCA_038240805.1 Dehalococcoidia bacterium
CCCTGTTCGGCGCGCTCGGTCTACTGCTGCTTGCTGTCATGCGGGAGCATGGCTACACCCCGGCGCGTCACGGCGAGAACACCTCCTGGCAGCAAATGAAGCGCACTCTGCGCAATGGCATGGAGACTGTGCGTGTGAAGCCGGTGCTGATTACGATTCTCGGCATCGGCATCATCGCCGGCATGTCCAGCGAGGGTTTCGACCGGCTCTGGGCGGTGATCTTCCTCAAGAACCTCAGCTTCCCTTCCCTCGGGAGCCTGGACCCGGTCGTCTGGTTCGGCATCATCAACGCCGGGGCCAGGCTGTTGACGATTGCAGCCACCGAGGTCGTGCGCCGACGGCTGGATGCCACCAGCCACCACGCCGTGGCATGGACGCTGTTTGCGATGTACGCCTTGTTGATGGGCAGCGTGGTCGCCTTCGGTCTCTCCGGCAACTTCGGGCTGGCACTCGGCACATACTGGTCGGTCTACGTGCTGCGGCGCAGCAGCGAGCCGATCTACATCGCCTGGGTGAACCAGAGCCTGGAGCCGAACGTGCGGGCGACGGTGCTTTCGCTCAGCACCCAGATGGACGCGCTGGGCCAGATCGCTGGCGGTCCCACCCTGGGTGTGCTGGCGCAGACCGTCTCTGTGCGAACGGCGATCGTCAGCGCAGGCGCCCTGCTTTCGCCAGCCCTGGCCCTGTTCGCCCGCACGGTCCGCCGCGAGAAGCTGTAGGGGCGGGTAAGGCTCACTTATATAAGAGAGCAGGGCGAGGTGACATGCCGACGTTCGAGGCCGATGACCAGTTTGTGCGAGAGTACAAGCGTCTACGGCATGACCAGCAGATTCAGTTCAAGCGAGCGCTGCAAGACTTCATCATGGCTTTGCGTGATTGGGAGCGAGAACGGCAGCCTGGCAGGCCAGTGTTCCCGGCGCATCTTGGGGTCAAGCCGATGGTCAATCAGCGCAGGGTGATCATGGAGTTCGCCTGGGCGCCAGATGGGCGGTGCACCTGGATGTACGGGCGGCCACGACAGAAGCAACTGCATATTATTTGGCGTCGAATCGGATCGCACGATATCTATAACGATCCATAGTCCTGGCAGTCAGCTCTCTCGTTCCCACTGGGACAGGGCCGCAAAGAACTCATACTCATCCTTGAAGGCTGTGCCCCCCGTCGCGGATGGAGAAGGCGGATGATAGGCAGAAAGCGCCAGCGCGTCCGGGCCACTAAAATCAATGCCGCCGAAAACGGGAAGCGGCTCCCCATTCGAGAGGCTGGCAGTCACCCAGTCTTCGAGGCGCGCCTGCAGGTCTTTGGCGCAGTCCTGTCTGGTGGCGCCGAACGCGACGATCCCGAACGCGTCCGGAACTGTAGCGGAAAAGACGCCATCCAGATGCTCGATAGACGCGAGATTAATAGCCGCATGGATATATTCATCTACGACAGTTGGCAGTGGCATCGCCCGCTCCTTATTGATTAGTATGCACCACCACGCGGGAGGCCAACAATGACGTATCGCAGTACATGCCGGCACGGCTGGCACGGAGGTTGTCGAGTGTGAGTGGCTGGTCCGGTAGCCTGGTCATGCTCTCAGCCTACACCGCGAACCGAGGGCTGAGCGGCCGTCGGAGCACGAATCATCGCGCTATTATGGCCCTTCAACGGTTGAATCACTCGACTGTGGCCCGAGGTAGCACGAGCGGGGTTCGCGACCCGGCCGGATCTCGAAGCCGCCCGCGTTGTGCCTGCCCGGACGAGGGCGCTATGCTGACTCCCATCCCGGTGATCGCAGCCGGCTGGTCGGGAGACTCTGTGGCAGCGGATTAGGCCCGGCACCGCCTCGTACGGCTCAGGGAATGGGTATGGCTTCTGATGCTTGACGATGCTTCAACAGCCGGCGGCGGTCCGGCGGCTTCGGGCGCGATGGGCGACAAGCGCCTGCCGCTCACCGGCGTGCGGGTGGTCGATTTCTCCTGGATCGTGGCCGGGCCGCAGGCAACCCGCATCCTCGCCGACTTCGGCGCCGATGTCATTCGCGTCGAGTATGCAGGGCGGGTCGATTCGATCCGCATCGGTCTGATCTCGCCGGGAACGCCGCCTGGCAGCCTCAATGCCAGCGGCTTTTTCTCCAACCTCAACCGCAACAAGCGCTCGATCACGTTGAATCTGAACGACCCTCGCGGGCTGCTGGCGATCCGGCGGCTGCTCGGGGTGTCGGACATCGTGATCGAGAACTTCAGCGCCGGCGTCATGGAAGCAAAAGGGCTTTCATATGAAGCGATGGCGGCGGTGAACCCGGGCATCATCTACCTCTCGCTTTCGGGCTTCGGCCACTCGGGCCGCGACCGCGACAACATCACCTGGGGGCCGACGGCGCAGGCGGTCTCAGGCCTCACCTACATGTCCGGCCTGCCAGAGCAGCCGTCTGCCGGCTGGGGCTACTCCTACCTCGATCACACGGCGGGCTACTACGCTGCCCTGGCGGCGCTGTTTGCCCTCTATCACCGGACGTTTAGCGGCCAGGGACAGTACATCGACATCTCCCAGATCGAGACGGGGATGATCCTCGCCGGCCCGGCGATCCTCGACCGCACGGTCAACGGCCGGCCCTACCGCCGCACCGGCAATCCGCCCGGCAACCGATCCAGTTACCCGGAGATCGCGCCGCACAACACGTATCCCTGCCGTGGCGAGGACCGCTGGCTCACGATAGTCGCCGAGAACGAACAGGAGTGGGCGGCGCTCGTCGCGGTGATGGGCGAGCCTGCCTGGGCAAAGACACCGGAGTTCAGCACCAACAACGCCCGCCTCGCCCACCAGGACGAGCTCGATGCTCTTATCGGCGCCTGGACCCGCGACTTTGACCCGCACGAGTTGATGCTGCTGCTGCAGTCAAAGGGCGTGCCCGCAGGAGTGGTGCAGACGATCGAGGACCGCATGGAACACGACCCTCAGCTTGCACAGCGCGGCTTTTATCCCACGGCCAGCCATGCTGAGCTGGGGGAGCACCGCTTTGAGGGCGTCCCCTTTCAGATGTCGCGCTCCGGCTGGCGGGTGGAGCAGGGGGCACCACTGCTTGGTGAGCACAACCAGACGGTGCTGGGCGACCTGCTCGGCTTTACTGAGGACGAGATGCTCGAGTTGACCATGGAGGCCTCAGCCGTATGAACGACGCCGCACAGGAGCAGGTGCCGGGCATCGGACCGCTGGCGGGCGTACGCGTGATCGAGCTTGCCTCGGAGCGCACCCAGTACTGCGCCAAACTGCTGGCAGATATGGGCGCAGACGTGATCGCAGTCGAGCCTCCGGGCGGCAGTCCGGCGCGGCGGATCGGTCCATTCGTAAACGACGTGCCGGATCTAAACCGCAGCCTGCATTTCTGGTACTACAACACCAGCAAACGGGGCGTTACCGCCGACCTCGCTCACGCCGATGGCCGGGCGCTGTGGGCACGGCTTGTCGCCGGCGCCGACGCAGTGCTCGAAGCGGTAGCGCCCGGATCGCTCGACGCAGGGGGCAGCGGCTATAGCGCGTTTGCCGAACGTCAGCCGGCGCTGGTCTGGGCGGCGATCACGCCTTTCGGCCAGACAGGTCCATACCGCGACTTCGCGATGACCGATCTGACCAGTATGGCGATGGGCGGGCCAATGGCGTCCTGCGGTTACGACGACCTGCCGGGGTCGCCACCGATTCGACCCGAGGCGTTTCACAGCCTGCACATGGGCGCGGTGTACGCGGCCTGCGGCGTGATGATCGCGCTGCTTGACCGGCTGACGAGCGGCCTGGGCCAGTACATCGATGCATCGATCCACGAAGCCTGCGCCGCCACCACTGAAGGCTCGTTCCCCAACTGGGAGTACTTCCGCCGGGTTGTGCAGCGGCAAACGGGCCGCCACGCAGCCGCCGCGATCACGCCGCGCTGGCAGTTCCGCTGCGCCGACGGCCATGACATCAACATGATCGGCGGCGGCATTCCTCGCAATCCGCGCTCGTGGCGACCGCTGCTCGACTGGATGGAGCGGCTCGGCCGGGTCGAAGATCTGCGCAGCCCTGAATACGACGGCGTGATGATGGAGAACCCCTACTCCCGCGGCCCCGCCTCGGCGCACATCGCCGCCGTGATCGGCCGCTTCGTCGAAAGCATCACGGCCGAAGAGGCCTACCGGGGCGGCCAGGCGCTGCACATGCCCTGGGGGCCGGTGCGTTCGCCCGACGAGAACCTGGACGATCCCCACTGGCACGATCGGGGCTTCTTTGTCGAGGTCGAGCACCCGGAGCTTGGCCGCTCATACACCTATCCAGGCCTGCCCTACCTGTTCCACGGCACGCCCGGCCGCGTCCGCAGCCGCGCCCCGCTGCTCGGCGAGCACACCTACGAGATCTACGTGCAGGAGCTGGGAATGACACCCGCAGAGCTACGGCCTCTGTTCGAGAGCGGTGCGATTTGAGATTTTGGTGGAGAATTTGGCGGCTTCGGCGGCGGCTTCGGCGGCTGCGGCGCTGATCGTTCTTTAGCGGTTTGGACGCGTCTTTGCCGCTTCTTATATGAAGCAGTGAGAGGACAGCAGGAGAGAGCAATGACGACCAACCAGGCGCTGACCCTGGCCGAGGCGACGGAGATCGTGCAGGGCGTCGAAGATGCCTTCGGCACGGCGGACATCGAGCGGATCATGGCGGGGTTCACCGAGGACGCGGTCGCCGTGTTCGCCACGCTGCCGCAGATGAACGGCCGGGCCGAGATCGAACGGTTCCTGCGTGCCCGCTTCCGACGCCAGAAGAACTATCGCCTGACCAAGCGGCTGCGCATGTTGAGCGGCAACATGATCGGCAATATGTGGGAGGGCTCATGGGAGGACGCGGAGACCGGCAAGCAGATGGTCGGCCTCGGCACCGAGTTCTGGACCATGCGCGGCCGCCAGATCGCCCGCTGGGAAGCCGCCTTCAACGTCTCCGAAGCAGGCGTCGATCCGGCTCAGGCGCTGGGCATTCTGTAGACGGGGCGCTCTTACCACCGCTCCATGTGCACGAAGTCATCGACACCGATGCGGGGGCGGCTTTCGCGCGGGCGTGCGTCTTCGACGGGGAAGCCGAACGGCAGCACGATCTGAACGTGGTGGCCCTCCGGCACTCCGAGCACCTGCTGAGCGCGGTCCTGATTATGCATCGACGTCGGACATGAGGTCACGCCCTCCGACCAGGCGGCGACCATCATGTTCTGCGCCACGCGACCGGCATCGAAGGCGCCGCCGTCGGGCAGCAGGATCACCGCGATCACCAGCGGCGCCGAAAGCACGTGCTTCGCAAAGTCGCCGCAACCGGCGATCGCCTCGCGCTGGCCAGGGTCCGTGATCACCACCAGCCGCACGGGCTGCGTGTTCTTGGAGCTGCCGGCCATCCGCCCCGCCTGGATGATGTGGCGCACCGTCTCGGCGGGAATCGGCCGGTCGCTGTAGGCGCGGGTGTCCTTCTTGCTAAGAATCGCGGCGTAGGCTTCCATCGTTCCCCCTCATGGCCGTGGCGTCCGAGTTGCGCATGGGCGCTGAGGAGACGATAACATCCGCTGTTCCACAATGCAGGTAACAATAAGTACAATGGCCCGGGGGTGCGAAGTGAATGCCGGGTCCTCCAATCCCTCGAGGCATGAGCCGGAACGGCTTTAGACGCGCAATCCTTGTCCGCCACTGCGTAAGTCTGCTCAGAGCGTAAGCGCAACGATGACTGTACCATCCAGTGATCTGAAAATCGTGTCTCGCCTGAATCTGGTGAATCCGAGCGATTCCGAGATCACCTTCGTGCTTGAGCCGTGGGGCGAGTCGTACAGCATGCCTGCGGGCGCCGTGTTTCGCGTCGTAGCAGAGGGACCTGACGGTGAAGACCCTGAAGTGGCATTCCAGGACGGCAGCATCGTCGTTTGGGCCTGGCCTGGCTCTACCGTGCGGCTCTTTCAAGGCGACTTCGAGTTTGGCGGAACACCGAGAGGCCGGCGGCCGATGCCATTAACAGCTGCCACAGCTCCGGTGCGTGACGTGCATCAGGTTATACAGGCGTAATTGCTCAACTACCTGGCTTGCAGGTCGGGCGAAGTGGCGTTCCAGATTGAGCGGCGTCGGTCCGGTGCTCGGTGCCGCGGTTGACGCGTTGACACCTGACCGCACATCGTCCGCGACAATGGACGGGAAGCCTGGATGCCGGAGGCAGTCGCCTTACCGCTCAGCGTCGAGCTTTTCCGCGACGAGTAGCCTCACGATGTCCTCCACCAATGCATACGGGACACCCGTATGGAACGGGAACTGGATGGAGCCTTTCCCGCGCCTATAGGGGGCGAGTGCTTGCTGGAATGCAGCATCTCCTGCTGGCAGCGGGTACAGGGCGATATGACGCTTCCAACCAGCGAACGATACCAGGTGCTTGGCATTGAGGTCGAAGGTTGGTATCCCGTAGCTGATGGTCTCGCTGGCCTCGGGTACAGCGTGGTGGATGGACTGTCGTACCTGCTGCAAGATGGATTGGATGTTCGACGGGAACGTGTTGATATAGTCGTCAATCGTCGCTGTCGTTGCTTGCGGCATGGTCTCAGCTCCTTGCGGTGTCTGTCAGTATCCAAAGGCTACCGGGTTTGGGCGTGGGGATGCCGCGACGGGGAGCGCATCCGGGAGCCAGGAGCGGCTGGTCGCGGTCCGTGCTGCCGCCTCGCCAACGCTCCGCTGGCCGGTTACTGTCTCCGCCAGTCGTAAGAACTCCACCGGATCGAATTCTCGGGCTAGCTCCACCATCCTACGGCTCTTCTTCCCATACGAGATGAACGCCAAGGTATCGATCTAGCAGCAGTCGATCGGTCAGCCGTAGCACGCGCTTGGCCCGATCAATCACTACGGCGAGCGATTCCCACCAGACCAGCACTTCGGGCATTTCGCCGTCAACATGGATCTCAATCACGGCTTCTAGAGCCGTGTCACTGTCTTCCGGTTCCTGCGTGCTGAAGACTCCCACACGCCGCACGGGGTGTTCCTCTATCCACAGCCGAACTGCGGCCAGGACTTTGGCAAGCGCTGAACGCGGCAGCGTTGCCAACAGCGAGGCCGCCGCCGGCTCCACATCGACGGGCACATGCCCAAACGTTAGCGGCAGTGGAGCTGTCGGAACCGGGAGATCAGACCTGTTCGCCCTCACGATCGCAATACCTTCCGCTTCTCCGCGCAGCGACGTACCGCGCCCGCAGCGCCAGACTAGCACACGCTCGTTGGACGCACCTAAGGCTGCTCTGTCACCCCGAAACGAGACCGTCGAGCCGAACTGGTGTCAGCCTGATCAGGCTGTTTCGAGGTGGATGTCGAGCGAGCCGGACTCCTGCAGGCAGGTCAACTGCTCCGCGGTCAGGCGTAGCGTGACGGGGTGTAAGGCGATGGGCGCATGACGGACGAGGGCCTCTTCGAGCCACAGCTTGATGAGTGCCTGGTAAGGGAGCTCGCGGACGGCGGCGACCGCCTTGATCTGCTTCAGGAGCGGCGCGGGAACGCGCAGTGAGATGGGCACCGTTCCCGTGGTCCGGCGGGCCGCCTCCCCGCGAGGATGAAAGGGGACATCCCCGGCTTCATGCTCGCGGAGGGAGCGCTCGGTCAACGTCGCAAGCTCCCCGTCGGTCAGTTCTTCATACGCTTTCGTCATGCGCTCGCCTCCAGGCCTTCTCAGTGATCCACCATGCCGTTTTGGGATACAGCTCAGCAACACCGATGGTGACAACCGCCAACGGCAGGCCGCTCAAGGCACGGCCGAGATGGAGCTCGGCACCAGTGGGCAAGGACCGTGTGCGGGTGTCGGTGTCAGTTAGCACATGCTCAACGTCTTCGACCGTGATGCCGCGCTCAGCGCGCTCGACGAGGAGGTGCGTGAGGTTGTGCTCGTCCCAAACGATCTGGCTGTCGTATGAGCTGTCCACGCTGAAAGTATATACAGTATCGGGTACATGGTATATACACACTCTGTTGATCGACTGATGCTCCGTCGGCAGTAAAAGGTATCGGGGGCGAAGGTGGGGGCGGGGGCAAGCCCGCTGGCCGTTACTTGAGATACGCCTCCAGCGCGTGGCGGACGATGGGGCCGGCTTCGAGGGAGCCGCTCTGGCCTTCGTCCAGCACGACGACCGCGACCGCTTTCGGGGCCGTGCGCGGCGCGTAGGCGACGAAGAGGACATGGTTCTGCAGTACCTGATCCTCGGCAGTGCCGGACTTGCCGGCCGCATCGAGCTTCGAGCCGGCGAATGTTTCGTAGGCCGTGCCGGCCGGGTTCTGGACCACGCGCGTCATGCCGTCGCGGATCACCTGCAACGTTGAGGCCGACATGGGAATCTGGCCCAGCGGCTTGCTCTGGAACTGCTGCGCCGCCGCTCCGGCCACCTGCGGCTGGATATCGCGCACCAGCAGCGGTGTGCGCAGGTCTCCCGAGCGGGTGATGGCGCTGAAGGCGTTAGCGACCTGCAAAGGCGTCACGAGCAGATAGCCCTGGCCGATCGCCATGTTGACCGAGTCGCCCGTGAACCAGCTTTCGTGCAGGGTCTTCTGCTTCCAGTCGGGGTTCGGGTCTAAGCCCGGCGCCTCGTCGATCCCGTTGATGCCGGTGAGGCGGCCGTAGCCGAACGCCGCCGTGATTCCCGGCAGGATGTTGGGGTCCAGGTGGTCGAGGTCGAAGCCGATCTGGTAAAAGACCGGGTTGCACGAGGTCATCAGCGCGTCCGTGATCGAAATGCTGCCGAGGTTATCGGGGCGCCAGTTCGCTTTCGGCAGGTTCGGTCCGAGACCGAACCAGACGGGCGGGCACGGCAGCGTGCTCTGCGGGGTGAAGCCGCCGCGCTCGAGTCCGGCTGTGGTCGTGACTACCTTGAAGGTTGAGCCGGGCGGATAGGTGGCGAGCGTGGCGCGGTTGAGCAGCGTCTTGCGCTTATCGTCAAAAACCTGCGCTGCTTGCTGGTCCGTGAGCCCCTGCACGAACAGGTTGGGGTCAAAACTGGGCAGCGACACCATCGCCAGGACGCTGTTGTCGGTCGGATCGAGCATCACCAGGCTTCCGGTCGAGTGGCCGCTGGCGAGCGCCGCTTCGGCTCCCTGCTGCGCGGTCAGGTCGAGCGTCGTGTGGATATCCGACGGGGGAGCCCCCGGACGGTTGCCCAGCTCCGTCACGACCTGGCTGTCGGGGGTGATGATCGTCAGTCTGGCGCCGCGTTTGCCGCTCAACTGCTGCTCAAAGGTCGCCTCAATGCCGGTGGCGCCGACCACATCGTCCTCGGTGTAGCCCTCGCTGCGCAGCGTCTTCAACTGGTCCGCGTTGATTTTGGCGACGTAGCCGATCACATGCGCGGCCATGGCGCCGAACGGGTAGACCCGCTGCGAGATGTCGTGGATGATCACGCCAGGCACGGCGGCAAGGGCGGTCCGCTCGGCGGCGGAGAAGTTATACGGCAGCGTCTTGATCGTCACGAAGTAGTTGTCGGGCGTGGCTTTGTCGTCGATCTTCTGCTGCACATCGGCGGCGTTCAGGCCCAATCTCTGCGCGATGGCGCTGATCGCTGCGGCGCGGTCTTTGACCACGGTGGGGTCGTTCATGATCGCACGCGAGGTGCCGGCCACGCCCACGGAGGCGGTGAGCGCCAGTGGCTGACCATCGCGCGCCAGGATCGCGCCACGCGGCGGCACATCGACGAAGGTGTGAACCAGGTTGGCGCGGCCGAGATCTTTGAAGATCATCGAGGGCGTCCAGGCGATGCGCCAGCCGTCGCCCTCGCGCTCCAGCGGCATCGTCATGTCCTGCTTGATCTCGCCGAACAGGGTGGTCGTGTAGGCGACGGAGTAGGGAATCTGGTCCGCCTGCTTATCGGCGGGCGGCGTGAATGTTGGGGCAATGGCCGTGATCGTTGCTTCGTCGGCGATCGCCTGGTAGCGGCCGGCGAACTTTTCGCGGGCGATGTTTTGTTGCGCCGACGAGGTGAGCAGATCGTACATGGCGGCATACTGCTGCTGCTGCCAGAGAGTCATGAACCGTTGCGCCGTCTCGGCGGAGTTCGCCGAGGGCTTCGGCGTCGGGGGAACCGGCGTGACCGGCCGCCGGGGGCTGCTTCCGCCTGGTGGCGCCGTCGCGGCAGGCGCTCCGGTTGCACCGGGGGTACCGGCTATGCCGGCGGTAGCGGCCGGCTGGTCCTTATGGCCGCCGTCGCAGGCCGAAAGCAGGACCAGCAAGCACACCAGTAACAGCGTCAGCGGGCGCCTGCGCTGCCATTGCGGGCGCGCTGCCACAGGGATGGTGATGGTACGAGAGTGAAGCAGCACGGTGTCTCTTCCCGGCGCTGTGCGTTGCCAGGGCCGATGCGAAGCGAGACGCGGCGAGATAGTAATAGTGTAACAGAGCGGCCAGCCCGGCGAGCGCCCTCCCTCACTCCTCTTATCCTCTCTCCCGATTCCAGGAGAGAGGACGATCCGTGGCTGCGTTGCACGGAGTTGGTTGCAGCGACAGGCATCGCGGTACACCACCCCGAATTATCCAGGCAATACATGACCACATCGCGGGATCGCCCTCTTCGCCCAGAATTGGGAGAAGAGGGGTGGGGTGATGAGGGCGAAGCGACCCACCGTCACTCGATCAACCGCTTGACGACGCCGAGCAGGATCTGCAGTCCGAGGCGCAGGCTTTCGACCTGGATGCGCTCGTTGTGCCCGTGAACGGTGCGCCGCTCTGCTTCAGTCGAAAGCGTTGGCGAGAAACCGTAGGCAGGAATACCAAGCTGGCGGAAGGTGCGCGAGTCGGTGAAGCCAACACAGACGCTCGGCACGACCAACGCCTCCTCCATGTGCTCGCGCACAACATCTTTAATGATGCCCACCAGTTCGTGGTCGAGCGACGACGACGGCCCCTCGGCGCTGAAGATGCGTTCGATCTGCACCTCGGGGTCATCGATCTGCCGTTGCAGGTCCGCGATGAAATCCTCTGCCGAGCGACCCGGCAAGAGGCGGCAGTCGAGCGTCGCTTCGCAGACGGCGGGAATCACATTGACCTTGATGCCCGCGTTGGCGGAGGTGAGGCTGATCGTGTCCATCGTCAGTGCGTTGACCAGCGCGTTCTCCTGCGATATCCGTGCCGCCGTCTCGGCGTCGCGCACCGGCTCCATCACCCCGGCAGCGTGCAGCGCCTCGAAGAACGGCGCCACCTCGGGGACGATGCGATGCGGCCGTTCCCACTCGGTGACTTTATGCAGCGCCCTCACCAGGCGGTCGAGCGCGTTACGGGCGTGGGGCATCGAGCCGTGGCCGGGAGGGCCTTCGGTCTTGAGCCGCAGCCAGAGCGGCGACTTCTCGGCGGCGGCGAAGCCGAACACCGGCCGGTCGGAGCCCATGAAGCTGGCCATGCCGCCGGCGCCTTCATTTATGACGACGTGCGCTTTGAGCAGCTCAGGGTGATGCGTCGCGAACCATTCCACTCCGAACTCGCCACCTGCCTCTTCATCTGCGATGGCGAAGAAAACGAGGTCGCGCCGGTGGGGCAGGTTCAGCCGCTTGATCAAGACGAAGGTCATGAACTCCAGGATGCCCAGCCCCTTCATGTCCTGGGCGCCGCGGCCCCAAACACAGCCGTCCTGGACCAGGCCGTCGAAGGCAGGCACGTCCCAGAACTCGGCCTGAACAGGCACCACGTCGGTGTGGTTGAGCAGCATCACGGCGCCGTCGCTGCCGCTGCCTGCGCTGCCCGGCAGACGCGCGATCAGGCTTTCGCGGTTGGGCGCCGACTCGTGATAGGTGCTTGCGATCCCTTCCCGTTGCAGCAACTCGCCGAACCAGCGGGCGGCGATCGCCTCGTTGCCGGGTGGGTTGCTGGTGTCGAGCCGGAGGTACTCCGACAGCAGGCTGACGGTTTCCTGCTCGAGCGCGTCCCAGTCGATTGGCTGCGTACCGGTGGGTGTGCTGGTCATGCTGAAGCGCCTCCGTGAAAGTTCGAGCGGTTCCTGGAGTAGCCGAAAGCGTTCGCTCGTGAGTGGTATGGTACGCGATCGGGGATCCGGCCTCCCCAAATGATATTCCCAAAGCTGAAAGTCTCATCTGGCATAGGTGCACCTCATAAGGAGCGACCTTGAGGTCCTATGTCAATTGATAATGTCGTGGGAGCAACAGTATCCCGTGGCATACATACTTCTGAAAGCGGAAAAATATACAATCCGGCCGGGCACCGGATGAGCGAAGGAGATCGGCATGAACTACGACTACATCATCGTCGGAGCGGGCTCTGCTGGAGCGACGCTGGCGGCGCGGTTGACGGAGAACCCGTCCTGCTCGGTGCTGCTGCTGGAGGCCGGACTCGACTACCGCGCCGCCGACCGCCCGCGTGAGCTTGCCGTGGCGAACCCCGGCGCCGTGCTCTACAGGCAGGAGCAGATCGCCACCTACCTCTGGCCCGACCTGAGGACGCGGCGAACGACAGCGCAGCAGCCGCGCCTTTTCTGGCGCGGCAAGGGGACCGGCGGCAGCTCCTCGATCAACGGCCAGATCGCCATTCGTGCGATGCCCGAGGATCACGATCGCTGGGCAGAGCTTGGCTGCGACGGCTGGTCCGGCGCCGACGTGCTGCCCGGCTATATCCGGCTTGAGAACGATCTCGACTTCGGCGACCGGTCCTATCACGGCTGCGGCGGCCCGATTCCCATTTACCGGGCGCCTGTCGAACGGTGGGGTGCAACCGACCTGGCGCTGCGGGGTGCGGCCTGCGCCGGGGGTTACGGCTGGTCGGACGACCACAATGCGCCCGGCAGCAGCGGCGTCTCGCCCTATGCGATAAACTCCCGCGACGGCCTGCGCGTCTCGGTCAACGAGGCCTATCTCGAACCGGCGCGCGGGCGGAACAATCTGCGGATCGCGGGCTCGGCGCTGGTGGACCGGGTCGTGTTCGACGGGCGGCGGGCCAGCGGCGTGCGGGTGCGGCTCGATGGCGAATGGCAGACGGTACAGGC
>JBBRGK010000041.1:0-12943 GCA_038240805.1 Dehalococcoidia bacterium
GGGCCGCTGCTGAAACCGGAGCGCCTACTGTTGAGTGTTCCGGTGCGCTCGGCGGGACTCGAACCCACGACCTTCAGTTCCGCAAACTGACGCTCTATCCAACTGAGCTACGAGCGCGTGCTGGTGCCTGTTCCGGTGCCGAAGGGGAGATTTGAACTCCCACGGGCGTAAAGCCCACTACACCCTGAATGTAGCGCGTCTGCCGGTTCCGCCACTTCGGCCTGGGTTGGACTGCCGGCTTCCGGCAGTATCGGGTGGGCGACACTGGACTCGAACCAGTGACCTCTTCGGTGTGAACGAAGCGCTCTAACCAACTGAGCTAGCCGCCCCGGCTCGAGTACCGCTGTAGAAAACAATGCTATCGAGCAGCGGCTGCATCGTCAAGTAAAATCGGTTTTCGCCCCGCAACTCGGAGTCGTTGCCTGCTTGCCAGCCTCCAGGGCAGCGAATACAATGCGCGGAGTCCCAGATTAAGGTGCCTGTTGATGGTCTTTCAGACAGATGAAGCGGCACGTCTCCGCAAGCAGCGCACCGAGCAGGCGATCCGGCTCGCGATGCAAAGCCGCTGGGAGGAAGCCGTCGCCCTCAATCTCGCAATCCTCGAGACGACGCATCAGCGTGACAAGGATGCATGCAACCGGCTTGGCCGTGCCTACATGGCTCTCGGAAGGCTCGCCGACGCACGCAGTGCGTACAGCGATTCACTGCGCCTCGACCCGGCCAACCAGATAGCCAGCAAAAACCTCTCGGCACTTGAGAGGCAGGCCAGCAGCGTAACTGAGGGTGCCGCAACACCCCGTGACAAAGTCGATCCGAAGCTCTTCGTCGAGGAAACGGGGAAAACGGGCTTCACTGTTCTGCGGCGGCCTAACAAAGATGCCCTATCGAGACTGACAGCGGGCGAGCGGGTGTACCTGCGTCGGGAGGGCCGTCAGCTTCTTGCCCAGGACGCTGCCGGAGAAGCTCTTGGCCAGGTAGAACCGCGGATTGCGCTGCGGCTGATTCGGTTCATGGACGCCGGCAACGAATATGCGGCCGCAATCGCCCAGGTGGGCAACGAGCACGCCCGCATCGTGATCAAGGAGACGTACCAGCATTCGAGCCAGGTCGGCAAACTTTCGTTCCCTTCCGTGACGATCGCCGGCACGCCACGTCCGTACACCCGCGAGGGCCTGGTGCGCTACGACGATGAAGACGAGGAAACCCTGGAAGAGATCGACACGGATGCCGAACCTGACCAGGACAACCAGGACGATCCGCCGACGCGGGACATCACGCTGCGTGACTACCAGAAGTCGCAGGAGCGTGAAGACCGCGACGACAACCCCTTCGACGAATAGCTCTGCAACGGCCCTGCCGGTGCAGTAGCACCGGCAGGAAGAAACCGTGCCACAGATCATCCGTGCCCGCTCGCTCACCAAGCGCTACGGTGACTTCGTCGCCGTCGATGGCATCGACTTTGAGGTGCTTCCCGGCGAGTGTTTTGGCTTTCTCGGCCCAAACGGCGCCGGCAAAACCAGCACGATACGCATGACGACCTGCATGTCACCTCTGAGCGGTGGCGAGTTGCTGGTCGCCGGGATGGATGTCCGCCGCGAACACCGCAAGATCAAAGCCGTGCTCGGGGTTGTTTCTCAGGACGATAACCTCGACCCCGACCTGACGGTGCGCGAGAACCTGCTTGTCTATGCACGCTACTTTGATGTGGCGCGCTCCGTAGCCGCACCACGCGCCGATGAAGTCCTGGACTTGTTTCGGCTCACCGACAAGCGTGACGACAAGATTAGTGCCCTCTCAGGCGGGCTTAAACGCCGCCTGACGATCGCACGGGCGCTCATGAGCGAGCCGGTGGCGCTGGTACTCGATGAGCCGACAACCGGTCTCGACCCTCAGGCGCGACACCTCGTCTGGCGACAGTTACGGGCGCTCAAGGACGAGGGCATGACCCTGCTGCTGACGACCCACTACATGGACGAGGCAGCGCGTCTTTGCGATCGGCTGGTGATCATGCACCAGGGAAACATTCTGGTGCAGGGCACCCCGGCTGAGCTGATCAGCGCCCATGCCGGTTTCGAAGTGATCGAAGTTCGCCCTGCCCGCGAGGCACGAGAGCAGCTGCTCCAGATGCTGCGCTCGGTCGAGGGGCTGGAGGTCGAGGATACAGGCGACACGATTTACGGCTTTAGCTCAGGGCCGGTCGGAGAGCTGGCGCAGAGCCTGGACGCCGGCGCCGAGGACATAATCGTCCGTCGTGCCAATCTGGAGGACGTTTTTCTGAGACTGACAGGCAGGGGGTTACTCGAATGATCGCCACCAAATCGTACTCACGGGCGCCGTTGTTTGTGCGTCCGAACCTTTCGCATCACGCCTTCAACGTCTGGCGCCGCAACCGCGATGTGTATCGCAAGCTCTGGAAAACGGAGCTGGTGATGCCGCTGATCGAGCCATTGCTCGTCCTGACCGCGATGGGACGCGGGCTCGGCCGCTTCATCGACCTGGGTAGTAAGCAGAGCTATCTCGCCGTTCTCGCGCCCGGAGTGATGGCGCAGTTCGGCATGTTTCAGGCGACCTTTGAGTGCGGCTGGGGCGCCTACTTTCGCATGGAAAGTCAGGGTATCTACACCGCGATCGCCGCCACACCGGCCACACTTGACGACATCGTCGCAGGCGAGGTCATGTGGGCAGCAACTCGATCGATGATCAACACCACATACATCATGGCCGTTCTGCTGGCCTTCACGCCGTCGTACGACATCATTCGATCGCCGTGGGCTATCTTCGTAATCCCGATTTCCTACCTGCTCGGCCTTTGCTTTGGGGCGCTGACGCTGTGTTTCACTGCAACCGCACCGGCGATCAGCTTTCTCGGCTATTACTTCAACGTGATCGTGATCCCGCTGTTCTGGCTTTCAGGGACGTTCTTCCCCATCGAGCGCCTGCCGGGCTGGCTACAGGCCATCGCCTGGGCGCTTCCGCTGACGGAGATCACGGCGACCTACCGGCATCTGCTGAACGGCCCGCCCGACGTTTCAGATCTGCTTCACATCGTCATCGTCGGAGCAGAAACCGTTGTCTTCGGCTGCATCGCGATGGCGCTTGTTCGTCGCCGGCTGATCAAATAGAGGAAATATGTTACAATTAGGGTGCTGGAGGCACTATGTACACACCCCGTATCGCAATCACTGTGGGCAGTGAAGGGTCCGAAAAAGGCTACGGCAACTACATTAAGCGCATCGAAGAAGCGGGCGCGGTTCCCGTGATCGCTGGCCCCGACTGCGACTCCGAGAGACTCATGGACAGCGTTGACGCCATCGTCGTTACCGGCGGAACCGATGTCGACCCCGCGAGGTACGGTGAGTCGCCCGTGGCCGAATTGCTGACGCCCGATGGCGCTCGCGACGAATCTGAGCTCGCTCTGCTGCGGTCGGCCCTGCGTCGCGACAAGCCGGTGCTCGCCATATGTCGCGGTCATCAGCTCCTCAATGTCGCATTTGGTGGACGGCTGCAGCAGCACATTCCTGGTGATGCGCACCGCGCTAGCACGGAGCCCCCATTCGAATCGCGCTATCACGACATCACCATCGAAGACGGCAGCGTGCTTGCCGATTTGCTCGGTGCCGGTAACCGGCGGGTCAACTCGCGGCACCATCAGGCCGTCCGGGCCGAAATGATCGGCGATGGCCTGCTCTCTTCCGCTACGAGCCCTGACGGCTGCATAGAGGGTCTTGAAAGCCCGAATCACCGATTCGTCGTCGGCGTGCAGTGGCACCCGGAGCGTCCCGAGGTGATCGAGGACTTTCGTTCGCTGTTCTCGGCCCTTGTCGCCGCTACGCGTGATGTGAGCGTTCCGGCAGGATAACCGGACCTGCTCCTGTCAGTTCGTCCGGATCGTGTGACATTGGTCTGTCTCTTACATGTGCATCTTTTCGCGCATCGTCTTAAAAAGGAAATGCCGCAATGGTTATTGAGCAGCCCGAAAATAGAGTTACACCGCGGAAAATCGAAGACGAAATGCGGCAGTCGTACCTCGACTACGCGATGTCCGTCATTGTCTCGCGGGCACTGCCCGACGTTCGCGACGGATTGAAGCCAGTACACCGCCGCATCCTCTACGCAATGGGCGATATTGGCCTGCGTTCGACGGCTGCCTATAAGAAAAGCGCGGCCGTCGTCGGCGAAGTCATGGGTAAGTATCATCCCCACGGCGATGCGCCGGTCTACGACGCGATGGTTCGCATGGCACAGGACTTTTCGCTGCGCTATCCACTGATCGACGGCCAGGGCAACTTCGGCAGCGTCGATAACGATCCACCGGCGGCGATGCGATACACCGAGGCGCGTCTCGCTCAGGTCGCGGACGAAATGCTGGCGGACATCGACAAGAACACGGTCGATTACTACCCGACCTACGACGAAAGCCATAACCAGCCGACTGTCCTCCCGGCCCGCCTGCCCAACCTGCTCGTCAATGGCTCGTCGGGGATCGCGGTCGGCATGGCAACCAATATCCCGCCGCATAACCTGATGGAGATCACCAGCGCTGTGACCCGGTTGATCGACAAGCCCGACACGACGACCGAAGAGTTGACGGAGATCGTCCGTGGCCCGGACTTTCCGACCGCCGGCATCATCATCGGCCGCGATGGCATCAAGAACGCCTACGCGACCGGTCAGGGGCGAATCATCATGCGGGCGCGGGCGCACATCGAAGAGATGGCCCGAGCCGGCCGCTACGCGATCATCGTCACCGAACTGCCATACCAGACCAATAAGGCGGCGCTGATCGAAAAGATGGCCGACCTGGTCAAAGACAAAAAGATCGACGGGATCAGCGACCTGCGCGACGAGTCCGACCGCCACGGCATGCGGATCGTCATCGAGCTTAAGGCCGGAGGCCAGCCGAAACAGATCCTGAACACGCTCTACAAGCACACGTCGATGCAGTCGTCGTTCAACGTGCACATGCTCTGCCTGGTGAACGGCCAGCCCAAAACCGTCAATCTGCGCACGGCGATCATCGAGTACATCACCTTCCGGCGCGAGGTCGTGCGCCGCCGTAGCCAGTACGACCTTGAGAAAGCGCGTGACCGCGAGCACATCGTCGCCGGTTTGCTGAAGGCGCTCGACAAGATCGATGCCATCATCCGCCTGATCCGCGCTTCAGCTTCCGCCGCAGCGGCGAAAGTGTCGCTGCAGGAACGGCCGTTCGACTTCTCCGAACGACAGGCCACCGCCATTCTCTCGATGCAGCTCAGCCGGCTGGCAGCGCTAGAGCGGCAGCAACTGCTGAACGAGCACGAAGAGCTGCGTAAGACGATCGACTATCTCGAGGACCTGCTCGCCAACCCGGGCAAGGTTGATGCCGTGATCAAAGACGAGACGGCTGAGCTTCGCAAAAGGCACGGCGACGAGCGCCGTACGCAGATCATCGACCAGGAATTGCAGAACTTCTCCGACGAGGATCTGATACCGCACGAGGCGATCGTGGTCACCCTCAGCCGTCGGGGCTACATCAAGCGGATTCCGCTCGAAACCTACCGCCCGCAACGACGCGGTGGCAAGGGCCTGACCGGCATGCCAACCAGGGAGGAAGACGCCGTACATCGGCTGCTGGTCGCGGACACGCACGATAATCTATTGTTCTTCACCGACCGCGGCAAAGTCTTTCAGCTCAGAGCACACGAAGTGCCCGACGCCTCTCGGCAGGCGAAGGGGCTACCTCTGATCAACCTGATCGACATTTTGCAGGGCGAGATGGTCACCGCCGTCATCGCGACCGCTGCGTTCGACGGTGATTGCCTCCTGCTTGCCACAAGGAAGGGCGAAGTAAAGCGCACACCGCTCAAGGATTTCGAAAGCGTACGCCGCAACGGCCTGATCGCGATGGATCTTGAGCCCGGTGACGCTCTGGTCTCCGTCCAGATGGCGGATTCAACAGACTCGCTCGTCCTGACGACTGCCGACGGCCAGTGTACCCGCTTCCTCGTGGAAAAGCTTCGCACCGCATCCCGGCAGAGTGGAGGCGTACGTGGAATCAAGCTTGCGGATGGCGACTATGTGATTGGCATGGAGGTCGCAAAGACGGGCCATCAATTGCTTACGATCAGCGAACGCGGCTTTGGCAAGCGCACACCGTTCGAGCGCTACCCGATTCATAACCGCGGCGGTTCTGGTGTAACAAACATGCGCCTGACCGACAAGACCGGTCGCGTGGCTGCAGTGCGCGCCGTCAATGGCACACGGGAGCTAATCATCATTTCTGTCGACGGCATCGTACTGCGAACGACGGTAGACACCATCTCAAGTATCGGCAGGGACACGCAAGGGGTGAGCATCATGCGGATGCGACCGACCGATACGGTCGCCGCCATCGCCGGCATCGAGGGTCCGGACGACGAGTCGCCGGCGTCCTCACGCCGCCGGAAGGGCGACGATGACGCCAGCGATTCCAACGGCCATTCCGGCTCGAATGGCGCCGTGCAACTGGCGGGCTTCGAGGAAGCGATTCGCAAAGCCCCCCGCAAGCGCGGCAGTTCGTCGGACGGAGCTTCGTAGCACCACCGGCTCGGCCTGATAGTGCAGCAAAAACGGCGGCGTCCCGAATTCAGGACGCCGCCGTTTCACGTATACGCACAATGCCTGGCTCGCCCTCCGAATCTCGCAGGGCAGGTGCAGCAAGCCGGAGACAAAATCCGCCGTGACCCTTTAGCGACGCGTCAGTGAACGCCCTCCTTGAGACTACGCAGATGCCGGTTCACGATCGTCATAGGCCCATCCTCGGTCAGGGCGATGTGCGGCGCCGCTTTCCAGAACAGCGGCAGGTAGGCTTCGAAGCTGGCGAGAATCTTCTCGGCGCGCTTACTGCCCGTCAGGTCAAAGTGTTGCCGAATCAACGTCTCCATGATTTCGATGTCGGCGGCCGCAGTTACCTGGGCCAGGCCGACAAGCTCAGGGTTGATCCGCTTTGGAAACTCCCGGCTTTCATCCAGGACATAGGCGACACCGTTCGACATTCCTGCGCCAAAGTTCCGCCCCGTTTCCCCCAGGATGACCACAACGCCCTCGGTCATATACTCACAGCCGTGATCGCCAACACCCTCAACGACCGCGAGAGCGCCGCTATTGCGCACGGCAAAACGCTCACCGGCCCGGCCGGAGACGAAGAGCTTGCCGCCGGTAGCGCCGTATAGGACGGTATTACCAACGATCGTGTTCTCGTGGCTGTTGTAACCCGCTTCCAGCGGCGGTCGCACGACCACTTCACCGCCGCCCATGCCCTTGGCGACATAGTCGTTCGCCTCGCCGGTGAGCACGAGCTGCATGCCTCGGAAAGTGAAGGCGCCGAAGCTCTGACCGGCGCTGCCGGTAAACTGCAACGCGACCGTATTTGGGGGCAACCCGGCGTCACCGAAGCGGTACGCAATCTCACCCGCCACGCGAGCGCCAATCGTGCGGTTTTGATTGGTGACGGCATACGACAGCCGCACGGGAGTTTGCGTGTCCAGCGCATCGCCCATGTCAAGGAGGATCTGGTCGTCGAGCGGTGAATCCGCTCTGGTGTTGCGTTCCTGAGTGCGCTTACGCGGACGGCTTCCGCCCGCATCTGGCAATTTCAACAGCTGTGACAGGTCCACCAGATGCAGCCGTGGGTCTTCGCCCGCAGGACCCTGCCGCAGCAGATCGACGCGGCCGATGATCTCCTCGATCGAACGGCAGCCGATGCTGGCCAGGATCTCACGAACCTCCTGCGCGAGGTGCGAGAAGAGGTTGACGACCATCTCCGGCGTACCGATGAATTTTTCGCGAAGATCCTCGCGCTGGGTGGCGACACCCACGGGACAGGTGTTGAGGTGGCACTGCCGCGCCATCTTGCAACCCACGGCCACCGCCGCCGCAGTGCCAAATCCGTACTCCTCGGCGCCGAGCATTGCCGCGACAATGACGTCGCGCGCGGTTTTCATGCCACCGTCTGCCCGGACCTTGATCCGTCCACGAAGGTCATTCATGACCAGCACCTGTTGAGTCTCCGCGAGACCCAACTCGAACGGCGCGCCCGCGCTTTTAATCGAAGACAGGGGCGACGCGCCAGTGCCGCCGTCATGTCCAGAGATATGCACGACATCGGCATAGCCTTTGGCCACACCAGCGGCGATCGTGCCTACCCCTTCCTCCGCGACCAGCTTGACGGCGACTCTGGCCCTCGGATTCACCATTTTCAAGTCATAAATGAGCTGCGCCAGGTCTTCGATGCTGTAGATGTCGTGATGGGGCGGCGGTGAGATCAGCGGTGTGCCGGGCAACGTATGCCGCAACGCCGCGATCTGCGCCGACACCTTGTGCGCGGGGAGTTGGCCGCCCTCGCCTGGCTTGCTGCCCTGCGCCATCTTGATTTCAAGCTCGTCGGCGGACGCGAGATATACGGGAGTGACCCCGAATCGCGCCGACGCCACCTGCTTGATCTTGCTGTTCGAGGTGTCGCCGTTCGGCTGCACGACCCGCCTGCCAGAGTCTTCACCTCCCTCGCCGGTATTGCTTTTACCGCCAAGCCTGTTCATGCCCACGGCCATCGTCGCGTGCGCCTCAGGCGAAAGCGCACCGAGCGACATAGCCGCTGTGACGAAACGAGGCACGATCTTTTCGATCGGCTCGACCTCATCAAGGGGGATCGGATCACCGGGCACGAACTCGAGCAGGTCCCTCAGTGTCACAGGCTGGCGCGACTGCACGATCTCGGAGTACTGGCGGTACTGGTTATAGTCGCCTGTCTGTACCGCTCGCTGGAGACTACGCCAGACCTCCGGATTAAAGGCGTGGTACTCCCCGTCGCGCCGGTAGCGATAAAACGCCCCGGCATCCAGCCCCGGAGCGTCGCCGCAACTGAACGCGACGGCGTGGCGATCCAGTGTCTCAAAAGCAAGCTGACCGACGCCGATGCCGCCGATGCGCGACGTTAGACCGGTGAAACAGAGGTCGAGCGCCAGCTGATCGAGGCCGATCGCCTCGAAGACCTGGGCCGCGTGATAGCCGCTGATAGTGGAGATACCCATCTTTGAGATGATCTTTAGCAGGCCGGCATCAACCGACTTCTCGTAGTTCTCCGCCGCCTTCTCCTGCGAGATTCCTTTGAGAGCGTCTTTCATCGAAGAGTGACCCTCATCCACGAGCGCCCGCAGGGTTGCAAAAGCGAGGTATGGGTTTACGGCGCTCGCGCCGAAGCCGATAAGCAACGCGATCTGATGCACATCCCGCGCCTCGCCGGTCTCGGCGATGATGCTTGCTTTCATCCGCTTGCCTTCGCGGATCAGGTGATGATGCACCGCGCCCACGGCGAGCAGCATGGGGATCGGGGCCCGGGTTGCCGACACGCCGCGGTCGCTCAACACCAGGATCGTAGCGCCGTCATCGACGGCCATCGAAGCCTGGGCACAGACCGCCTTGATCGCCGACTCCATCGCCTCCGGGCCGTCGGCTGCGTCGAACAGGACAGGAATGGTCAGCGCGTGAAAGGCTGGCTCCGCAATGCGGCGCAACGCCTCCATCTCCTCATCGATCATCAGCGGGCTGGCAAGGTGGACGAGGCGCGCGTGTTGCTCCGTCTCCTCGAGGAAGCTGCGCCGCCGGCCGAGGAAGCTATCCAGCGACATCACCAGTTCCTCGCGGATCGGATCGATCGGCGGATTGGTGACCTGGGCGAACTTCTGCTTGAAATACGCGTAGGTGAGCCGGGGCCGCGAAGCGAAAATCGCGAGCGCCGTGTCATCGCCCATCGAGCCGATCGGTTCCTTACCCTCGGCAGCCATCGGCTTGAGCACGAACTCGAGCTCCTCCGAGGTGTAGCCGAACACGCTTTGCTGGCGTAGCACATCCAGTGGCTCGGGCGCCACGGCCTCCGGGCCACGGTTGGCAAGCCACGAGTCCAGATGGAGCACCTGCCGCTTTACCCAGGCGCGATACGGCTTCTCGCCTGTGATCTCGTTCTTAATGTCGTCGTTGTAGAGGAGCTCACCGCGAGCGGTGTCGACTCCGATCATCTGGCCTGGACCAAGCCGTCCCTTCTCCACGACTTCGGCCGGGTCGAGTTGGACCATGCCGGCCTCTGAGCCCATGATCACGATGCCGTCGGCAGTGAGCTGGTAGCGCGCGGGACGAAGTCCGTTCCGATCGAGCGTCGCGCCGACGAAGGTCCCGTCGGTGAAAGCCATGCTGGCAGGCCCGTCCCACGGCTCACTCAGACAGGCATGGTACTCGTAGAATGCCCGCCGATCCTTCGGCATGTTGGGCATGTTTTCCCACGCCTCAGGGATAAGCATCATGAATGCGTGGCGGATGTCGCGGCCTGAGAGCACCACAGCTTCGAGCACGTTGTCGAGAGCGGACGAATCGCTGCCGCCGGTCTGAATGATCGGCGCGAGCTGGGAGACGCGATCGCCCCACACCTCAGAGCGTAGCTCTGCCTCGCGGGCGCGAGACCAGGTCGAGTTGCCGCCGAGAGTATTAATCTCACCGTTGTGTGCCAGCATGCGCAGCGGCTGCGAGGCGTACCAGTTGGGGAACGTGTTCGTGCTGTAGCGCTGATGAAACACCGCGAGCGCTGTTTCATAGCCGGGATCGCGAAGATCGCGGTAGAAAGTCGGCAACTGGTGCGCTACCAGTAACCCCTTGTAGACCAGCGTCCGGTTCGACAACGACGGCAGATAGAAGCCCTCGATCCGTTCTTCGCCTGCCCGGCGCTCGATCTCCTTTCGGGCGAGGTACAGGCGGCGCGTATATTCCAGCGGCGACAGCCCGGACGGCCTCCCAATCAACACCTGTTCTATCCATGGCCGTGTGCGCGCCCCGAGTTCACCGAGCACCGAGGCGTCGACCGGAACTGTCCGCCACATCAGCCGCCGCAGACCCTGGTGTTCCAGCGACTGGTCAGTGATCGTCCGAGCCCGATCTCGTGCCGTCTTGTCGTTGTGCGGCAGAAATACCATCCCAACGGCGAGATCATCATCCGCCGCCAGCCGAATCCCTTTGCGCTCCAACACTTTGCGGAACAGCGGATACGGGATCTGGGTTGAAACACCCGCCCCATCGCCGGTTCGCAGATCGGCGCTCACGGCGCCACGGTGGGTCAGATTCGTTACACACTCAAGAGCAGTCGCCAGAATACGGTGGCTGCGGGTGCCCGACGTATCCGCTACAAAGCCGACGCCGCAGGAGTCATGCTCGTATTCAGGCCGGTACAGCGAGCCGGCGGCGTCAGGTGCGAATTCGGACGGCAACGTGAATGGAGATAAATCTGTCATCGGCACATATCTTTCGTAGATAGTCGTCGATCTCGGTCCGGGCTTTACGGCCAAACCTGCTTATATACCAGTACTTTAACGGTCTGAACGGTGGGAGTGATCCGGAATACCGCGGGGTCGGTATGACGGACGATCGTACTTTTGCCGGCTAAGCCTGTCAAGGTCGTATCCTGACGATCGTGAGAGGCTTCACGAACATTCTACTTGACTCAAACGCGGTTGCACACTCCTCGGAACCATGCAATACCCGATCAAGCTATCGGGTTTGCTAATTTCGACCGTCATCCACGAGCGGTGTACATTTGAAAGGTGGCTGCCTGCAGCAACGAACCGCACTGAGCAGCAAACGCTAGCGGTAAGCGGTCGCAGTCATGATGGAAGGCAAGGCGATGTACGACAGGGACCGTCTGGAAGAGCTTCGCGGTGCCGAAACCGCCTGGGAAGAAGGCCCTCTGAAGAAGGTGCTCCAGCGCGGGCCGGAGCGGGAGGCAGCGTTCGCGACCAGTTCTGGACGGGTGGAGCGACTGTACACGCCGCTTGACGTCGGTGATCTGGACTACGAACGCGACCTCGGCTTTCCGGGCGGCTTCCCCTACACCCGCGGCATTCAGGCGACGATGTATCGCGGCCGGTTGTGGAGTATGCGCCAGTACGCGGGCTTCGGCACCGCCGAGGAATCGAACGAGCGCTTTCGCTACCTGCTCTCCGAAGGGCAGACCGGACTCTCGGTGGCCTTCGACCTGCCGACCCAGCTTGGCTATGACTCCGATGACCCGATGGCACTCGGCGAGGTGGGACAGGTCGGCGTAGCGATCGACTCACTGCGTGACATGGAAACGCTGTTCGAAGGCATCCCGCTGGAAAAAGTCAGCACCTCGATGACGATTAACGCGCCAGCAGCGGTGTTGGTAGCGATGTACATAGCTGTGGGTGAAAAGCAGGGAGTGCCCGCCAGCAAACTGCAAGGCACCGTTCAGAACGATGTCCTCAAAGAGTATGTCGCTCGCGGCACGTACATCTTTCCGCCCCGGCCGTCGCTGCGGTTGGCTGCGGACCTGATCACGTACTGCGCCCGCGAAGCACCGAGCTTCAACAGCATCTCGATTTCGGGCTATCACATGCGTGAGGCCGGCTCCAACGCGGTCCAGGAGATCGCTTTCACGTTCGCCAATGCAATCGCGTATCTCGACGCCGCAATCGCCTCCGGCGCCACCGTTGACGATGTCGCGCCGCGCATTTCGTGGATATTCAACACGCACAATCACTTCTTCGAAGAGATCGCCAAGTACCGCGCTTTGCGCCGCATGTGGGCGCACCTGATGCGCGACCGCTACGGCGCGACGGACCCGCGCTCAATGATGCTGCGCACACACACGCAGACCGGCGGGTCCACGTTGATGGCGCAGCAGCCGGAAAACAACATCATTCGCGCTGCCCTCCAGGCGCTCGCAGCCGTGCTCGGTGGTGTGCAATCCCTCGCCCTTTCCTGCTTCGATGAAGCGCTGGCGTTGCCGACGGAGGATGCACAACGGATCGCTTTACGGACGCAGCAGATCATCGCGCATGAAAGCGGCGCGACTGACACCGTCGATCCCCTGGCCGGCTCGTATTATGTCGAGACGTTGACCAACGACCTCGAACGCAAGGCATAT
>JBBRGK010000042.1:0-12832 GCA_038240805.1 Dehalococcoidia bacterium
GTGGTCGAAGAAGCGGTACGTCTTGCACTCCAGCAGCGTCGGTCCCTCGCCGCGGCGGGCGCGGGCGATCGCCTCTCCTGCGGCCTCGTAGACGGCGATCACATCCATGCCATCCACGATCAGTCCGGGCATGCCGTAGCCGGGCGCCCGGTCGGAGATGTCGCGGATCGCCTGGTGCCGCTCCTGGCTCGTAAACTCGCCGAAGCCGTTGTTCTCGCAGACAAACACGACCGGCAACTTGAACAACGCCGCCATGTTCGCCGCCTCGTGGAAGCTGCCTTCGTTGCTGGCGCCGTCGCCAAAGAAGCAGCAGGCGACATTGTTTGTGCCCCGGTACTTGTTCGAGAAGGCGGCGCCGATCGCGATCGGTGGCCCTCCACCGACGATCCCGTTGGCGCCAAGCATGCCCAGGTCGAGATCGGCAATGTGCATGCTGCCGCCTTTGCCCTTGCAGTAGCCAGTGGCACGACCGAACAACTCCGCGTACATCTGCTTGAATTCGCCGCCTTTGGCCACGAGGTGGCCATGCCCACGGTGGGTGCTGGTGATCTGATCATCTGCGTCCAGATGCGCCATCACGCCCGCAGCCACCGCCTCCTCACCGACATAGAGGTGTAGTGCACCGGGTATCTTGCTCGCCTCCATCAGCTTGCCAGCGGCCTCCTCGAACAGGCGAATCCGCAGCATGCGCCGGTGCAGGTCGAGCAGGGTATCTCGCTTGAGGTTCACGATACCTCACCCCTTCCCCTCTCCATCGCGTCGCGATGGAGAGGGCGATCCTTTGGGTGCGTTTCACGGACGCCGAGGGTGGACGGGAGCGCGGTCACGATCCTCTCCGCTGGCCGCGTAGGATTGAGCCACTGCGGCATGAGATCCCCCGTCCATCCTCGCTGCTCGCATCGGGCACCCAATGATCGCCCTCTCTACCGGCCGCGCCGGTGGAGAGGGGACGGGGTGAGGTTCGCTGCTCGCATCGGGCAATCACGGATCGCCCTCTCTAACATCACACATGTACGCAGCCGGTGGACCAGTACCACTCGTTAGGCGTAGTGGTAGCGGGTAGGGGGTAAGGTCAGATCTAACGCTGCACCAGCTGGGTGAGCACGCCGCCGGCCGCTGAAGGATGAATGAAGATCTGGCCCTTGATCGGGTTGCCGGCGCCCGGGTCGCCGACGAGGCGGACACCCTTGTCGCGCAACTCCTGCACCGACTTCTCCAGGTTGTCTACCTTGAGCGCGATCAGGTACACGCCTTCGCCCGATCCGGCGACGCGCTTGGCCACAGGGCCGTTCTCGCCGGTGGGAGAGACAAGCTCCAGGTAGCTTTCATCGAAGCGGAAGTAGGCGTTCTTGAACCCTGCGCCCTGCGGCTCACCGATGTCGGTCGCCTCGACCCCATAGGTCTTCGTGAACGTCGCGATGCTTGCATCCAGGTCTTTGACGGCAATAACAATGTGGTCGACACCCTTGAACATGGAATTTTTCCTCCTCAATGTCTGGTCCGGCAGGCGTTGCCGGGAAACGGATGTACGAACCGGCCTGCACTCTTGATGCTTCGTTGGTCTGTCTAATGGCTACAGGTTGAACCGTGCCTCGCGCTTCTCCCGGAACGCCGTCACGGCCTCTTTGTGGTCGGCCAGCTTTCGCGCCGCCTCGTCGCGCACCTGTTCGCGCTCCATCACAGCTTCGAGATCAGGATCGGTGGGGTTCTTCGCCAGAAGCTCCTTGATCATCATCACGGCGGTGGTCGGGTTGTTTGCGATCTCCGTGGCTTTCGTGACCGCCGCCTCAAGCAGTTGGTCACGAGGCACGACCTGAGTCACCAGGCCGATCCGCAGTGCCTCATCGGCTTCGACAAAGCGGCCGGTGAGGCACATGTCGGCGGCGTTGCCAAGCCCGACGATCTGAGCGAGCAACCGGGTCGAGCCAAGCTCAGGCATGAGGCCCATCTTGATAAAGCGAATGCTGAGCCGGGCGTCGTCGGCTGCGATGCGAACATCGCATGGCAAAACAAGTGTCAGGCCGATGCCGGCTGCGTAGCCGTTGATCGCGGCGATGATCGGCTTCGACTTCCGCATCAACAGCGTGATCGGGTAGCCGGAGCGGCGTGCCGGCTCAACGCCCGCTTCCGTGCGCTCGACGCGCTGGGCGAAGCCGCCGATGTCGGCGCCAGCGCAAAATGCGCGGCCTTCACCGGTCAGCACGATCGCACCGACGCCGGGATCGTCGTTCCAGACGTTAATCTGGCTCGCTATCTCCTCGCCCATCTGCGCCGTCCACGCATTGAGCTTCGACGGGCGGTTCAGCCGGATGATCCCGACCCGCCCGCGTTGCTCGACAATGATCTGTTCCTGCGTCGCCGTCATCATCGTGCTCGCCTCCGGCTGCGTCACAGCCCAAACAACCAGACAGACCGAACAGTCCGGTCAGCGCGGATGGTAGCACAGCGGCGTGGCTGCTGGTTCAGGTTCAATAGCAGGACCTGCGGTGGCCTTCTGAAACTGGTACCATCAGCCCCGTCGGAGAAGCGTACGCTCCGGTTTCAGCCCGCAGCGAATCCTCACGCCTGGAGGGGTACCATGAGCACCACGACTTCCGTTCTGCACACGCCACTTTGCGATCTATTGGGAATCGAGTACCCGATCATCCTTGCCGGCATGGGCGGCGCTTCCGGCCCGACGCTTGCAGCGGCCGTCTCCAACGCCGGCGGGCTGGGCGTTGTCGGCGCCACGGGCTACACGCCTGATGAGCTGCGAGGGATGATCCGCAAGCTGCGTTCGTTGACCGACAAACCGTTTGGCATCGATCTGCTGCTGCCATCCAACATCGCCCAGAGCGGCGAGCGTGAGACTTTTGCCGCGACGCTGCCGCCAGAGAACATCGCTTTCGTCAACGGGCTGCGCGAGCGATTCGGGGTGCCGGACGCGCAGCAACGCCGCTTCGACCGTCCGCCGCTCACATCCGACTACTACAAAGACCAGGTCCGCGTCGTTCTGGAGGAGCGGGTGCCCGTGTTCGCCTCCGGTCTCGGCAACCCCGCCTTCATGGTGCCCGAGGCCCATGAACAGGGCATGAAAGTGATCGGCCTCGCCGGCAACCTGAAGCACGCGCGGCGCGTTGCCGACGGTGGCTGCGACGCGGTTGTGGCGCAGGGCACCGAGGCGGGCGGCCATACCGGCCAGATCGCCACCTTCGTGCTCGTGCCGCAGCTTGTGGACGGGGTGGCGCCGGTTCCTGTGATCGCGGCGGGCGGGATCGCCGGAGGCCGTGGCCTGGTCGCAGCGCTCGCCCTCGGCGCGGTCGGCGCATGGTGCGGCACTGCCTTCCTCTTCTCCGAAGAAGCCTACCAGGACGCGGTGGAGATGGAGATGCAGAGCGACTGGTACGTGCGCACCCTCAAAGAGAAGTATCGACGCGCCGAGCCGCAGGACGCGAAGGTCGGCCGCTGGTACTCGGGTAAGCCGATGCGGCACCTCAAGAATCCCTGGTCCGACGCCTGGGAGGAGCCGGGCGCTCCGACGGCGCTGCCGATGCCGTTGCAAGGGCTGCTGGTCGGCGACGCCCTGCGCAGCGTTTCTCAGAACCATGTCGAAGATCTGGTCTATGGCCCGGTCGGGCAGGCCGTCGGCCTGATCGACTCGATTCGCCCGGCGCGCGAGATCGTGGCGGATATGGTCAGCGAGGCAGAAGAGATCATCGCCTCGCGCTTCGGCGGCGCCCGGCGGTAGCCGGGCCTCACCCAGTGCCCGTTTAGGTCTAACTGCGGTTCTGCTTTACCAGCCGGTCCACTCCCGGGATAACGAAGCAGACCATCTTCTTTTTCGCTTCGTTCCATACGCAGCTCTGAACCGGCTTCGGTTCCGCGCTGGCATGCGGTGCAATAGCGGCGAGCGGGGAAAGGCACGCGCCAGCGAGACTTGCCGCCAGCACGGCACGCAGGACTCGATGCTTGAGGTTGGTGTGCATACCATTCACTCTTTTCACGCTGGTGGAACCCAATCGCTCCGCCTCTGCGCACAGCATCGCGCTCAACCGCCCGGCGCGGAGTAACGATGGCTACGCGGGCGGGGTGAACTTCGCCACAGTTGCCTGCAAAGAACAGGGAACGCTACCTCAGGACCGCGTCACCGGAGCGTCGCAGGTGATGCCGTCCGTACGCAGCTTCTCGAACGCCGCGCCAGACATCCCCACGAGGTCCATCAACACACTCTCCGTATGCTGACCGAAGCCCGGCGCCGGGGTCCGAATCTCCGGGCGCGGCTCCGAGAGGTTCCAGAGCGGCCCGGCCACCCGGTGATCGCCCGCCACAGGATGGTGAACCTCTCGGTAGAAACCACGGGCGGCGAGCTGCGGGTCGGTGGTCAGGGTGAGCGGCGAGCGCACGGCAGATGCGGGCACGCCGCGAGATTGCAGGAGCGCTTCCGCTTCGTCGTCCGTGCGTTCGGCGGTCCATTCGGCGATCAGGACATCCAAATCATCCTGCCGCTCGTAGCGGTCGAGGGCGGTGGCGTAGCGCTCATCCTTGCCGAGCTCCGGGCGGCCGATCACGTCGCATAGCGCTCGCCATTGCTCATCGGTGGCGACGGCGATCGTCAGCCAGCGGTCCGTGGCGGCGCCGGGTGTACCGCCGAGGCGAGCGACAGGCCGGGCCTCAGCATCCGGAAGCGGCTTGCAAGGGTAGCAACCATGCGGGGCCATCCAGCGGTGATGGTTGCCGCGCCGGGGCTGCAGACGCCGATTCATGGACCAGTCCATCACCGCCTCGCCCAGCAGGCCGATCAGGTTGTCGCGCTGCGAAACCTCAACCACTGCGCCCTCGCCCGTGCGTTGGCGACGAAGAAGTGCGGTGACGAGCGCACCGGCAGCAAGGATGCCAGCTACCGGATCGCCATATGAGATGCCGGTTTTCTGCGGGCCGCCGTCGGCGTAGCCGGACAGCTCGACCAAACCACCCATCTGCTCGATCGTCGGGCCATAGCCGACCATGTCTCGTTCGAGTCCCTGCTTTGAGAAGCCGGGCATCGAAACGACGATCAGGTCCGGCCGCTCCCGGTGCAGCTCTGCCGGCGAGAGTCCGAGCTTATCGAGCACATCAGCGCGGTAGTTCTCGATCAGCGCGTCGGCAGTGCGCACAAGCTCAAGGACCGCCCGCCTGCCTTCCGGCCGGGCGACATCGAGGACAATGCCACGCTTGTTGCGGTTGTACTCGTTGAAGTACGGCGAGGCGTCCCACGGGCGCTCACCTACTGCGGCAGTCGCGGCGCCAATGCCTCGCACCAGGTCAGGACTCGACGGACCTTCGATCTTGATCACGTCGGCGCCCATGTCCGCCAGCAACCGCGTCGCGAACGGTCCCGCCCAGACCATGGACAGGTCGATGATCCTGATGGCTGCCAGTGGCAGCAACGTTGCGGACAAGGCCCGTGCCAGAAGCTTGGTCAAATAACGCCCCTCTCGCGCAGCGCCCCGATCTCGGCTGTGTCCATATCGAGCCTATCTCGCAGCACCGAATCGGTATGCTCTCCGAGTCGCGGCGCCCTGCTCAGGCGGAAGCCGCTGCCATCGATCGAGAACGGGCGGCCGGGATAGGTCTGGCTGCCGGCGTCTGGATGTTCGATTTCATGCCAGAAGCCCTTCTCTCGGAGCGCTGGCCAGTCGATCAACTCGTCCATCGTGGGCATGTAGCCGAACGGGACCCGGCAGCGGTTGGCGATCTCGTTGAGCTCCTGCCGGGTGTGCTCCACGAAAAAGCCCATCAGGATGGCGGTCAGCTCGTCGTTGTGAGCGATGCGCCAGGCGGCGCTCCTGATGTTCGGATCATCGAGCAGGTCTTCGCGCCCGATCGCGACCAGCAGGTTCGGCACGTTGCGATCGAGCACCGAGCAGCCAACGTAGCCATCGGCGCACGGATAGATGCCCCACAGGGCGCGAGGGAGGTTGCCACCGCGCCCGCTATCGAGGCCGCGTACGAGCGCGATAGGCCCGGCGCCTTCCATTGCCGCCGCCTGCACCTCCTGGATCGAGATATCAACGTGGGCGCCAGCGCCGTGGGCACGGGCGCCGAAAATCGCTGTCACTGCGGAGGCGAAGCCGTGCAGCCCTGCCTGCATAAGCGCCTGCGTGCCGCCGTTCACCAGCGGCTCCCGGTCGGGTTCGCCCGTCAACGACATCTGCCCGCCGGCGGCAAAGAGAGTCAGGTTCGTGGCAGAATCATCACGGCGCGGACCGCTCTGGCCGTAGTTCGAGATCGAGATCATCGCCAGCGACGGGTTCACTGCCCGGAAGGCCGGCCAGTCGAGGCCCAGCGATGGCAGCACGCGCGGAGCGAAGTTTTCCACGACAGCGTCTGCGTTTGCTGCCAGCTCCAGCAGGAGGGCGCGACCAGCCCGCGTTTTCAGATTGAGCGTGACGCTCTGCTTGCCGGTGTTCAGGTAGAGAAAGCGCCCGCTCCGCTCCGACTGCGGCAGATCGCCGGGGAAGGGACCGGCTGCACGGGCTGGGTCGCCGCTGCCGGGGCGCTCGATCTTAATAACCTCGGCACCGTAGGCAGCGAGCAGCCGGGTGGCGAAAGGACCCGCGATCTGCTGAGTCAAGTCGAGGATCGTGATACCCGAAAGTGTTTGGTCCGTCATCGCACAACGCAGCGCAGGGCCGGCCTGCCTATCTTCCTGCCGGCCGCGCCGCCGCGACACCGGCCGCCTCCAAGATGCCCGTTCGGGCCGGGTTCGTACAAGGGGCGCCGCCGGGCTTGCTGAAACGCAGTCCGGCCCGTACCGTTCTAGCCATGCCCGTTCTGGACCGGCGGCGCCCGACCATGACGTCGACCGGGTCCGTAGCGAGATTCATAGAGGGGAAGACTGGAACCATGGTGAACGCGGCGCCGGCGGCGCTGGCGCCGTACAGGGTGCTTGATCTGACCGGCTCGCTCGGGGCGCTCGCGGGGCGAGTGCTCGCGGGCCTCGGCGCGGACGTGATCAAAGTCGAGCGGCCCGGCGGCGACCCTTCCCGCGCCCGAGGGCCGTTCTTTGGCGGGAAGCCGCATCCGCACCGCAGCCTTTCCTGGATCTTCGCCAATGCGGGCAAACGCGGCGTTACACTCGATCTCGACCGGCCCGATGGCCGTGATCTGCTGCGCGGGCTGGTCGAGCGCTCTGACTTTCTGGTCGAGTCGTATCCCCCCGGCTACCTCGAATCAATCGGGCTCGGATTTGAACACCTTGCGGAGGTCAACCCCGCCCTCGTGATGACGCGCGTCACCCCGTTCGGGCAGAGCGGGCCTTACCGTGACTACCGGGCCACCGACATCGTTGCCTGGGCGATGGGCGGACAGATGATGCTCTGTGGCGACGAGGACCGCGCACCGTTGCGCATGACGGCGCCGCAGGCGGAGCTTCTGGCGGGGGCGCACGCGGCCGCCGGCTCCCTCACAGCTCACTATTCACGCCGCCGCACGGGTATCGGGCAGCAGGTGGACATCAGCATGCAGGAGTGCGTCACCTGGACGCTGATGATCGCGGCGCAGACATGGGATATAGCACGGGTGAACCCTCGGCGCGGAGGTGCGGTTCGACGCACGCAGCGGCAGGACGGTTCGATCTTCGAGCACCGTGTGCTCTGGCCGTGCAAGGACGGTTTTGTCTATTGGGCGCTCGGGGGAGGGGCACAGGCCGGTGTACTTGCGTCCACCCGGGCGATGGCCGCCTGGCTGGCCGACGAGGGCATTCCAGACGCGCCAGTGGACGTGGAGTGGCAGAACATGAGCGCGACCGTGATCGACCAGCAAACCTATGACCGATTGAGCCGGCCGTTCCTCGACTTTTTCGCGCGGCACAGCAAGCGTGAGTTGTTCGAAGGTGCGCTGGAACGGGCGATCCAGCTTGCGCCGGTGAATGAAATCGCTGACCTCGCGGCCACACCGCAGCTTGAGGACCGTGGCTACTGGCAGGACATCGAATACCCGTATCTCGGCGCCACGCTGCGTTTTCCGGGGGCGCCGGTGAAGCTGTCTGAGACGCCGTGGCGGTCGCCGCAGCCAGCGCCTTTGCCAGGGGAGCACAACGCTGAGGTCTTCAGTGAACTGCTGGGCATCGATGGCGCGGAGCTGGAACAGCTCAGCCGCAGTGGAGCAGTCTGATGAGCGCCGATACTCCGCCCAACACGCCGAAACCGCCACGTGAAGAGGCAGGTAACGCATCAAAGCAGGTTGAAAGTGCTGTCGGGCTGCCGTTCGAGGGGCTGAAAGTCGCCGACTTCTCCTGGGTTGGTGTCGGGCCGATCGTGGCGCGCCATCTGGCTGACTTTGGCGCCACAGTGGTCCGGGTCGAGAGCAGCAGCAGGCCAGATTCATTACGGCTGGCAGGGCCGTTCCGTGACGGGCAGCCGGGCATCGACCGCAGCGCCTTCGGCACGGTCTACAACACCAACAAGCTGGGACTGGCACTGAACCTGCGCCTGCCCGCAGCGCGCGAGATCGCTTTGCGCCTGGTGAAGTGGGCGGACGTTGTCACCGACAGCATGACGCCCGGCTCGCTTGCAAAGCTCGGGCTCGGCTATGACGACCTCCGGCGTATCAAGCCGGAGATCATCATGTACAGCACCACGCAGCAGGGCCAAACGGGACCGTACCGCAGCTTTGGTGGCTACGGACAGCACGGCGCCTCGTTCGCCGGCTTCCATTCATTGACCGGCTGGCCCGATCTGCCGCCAGCGGGCGTTTTTGGCGCCTACACGGATTTCGTGGCGCCGTGGTTCCTCTTCTCCGCCCTGGTCGCGGCGCTCGACTACCGCGATCGCACCGGAGTGGGGCAGTACCTGGACCAGTCGCAGGTCGAAGGCGCTCTGCAGCTGCTTGGTCCGCAACTGCTCGATTACTTTGCCAACGGGCACGCCGCAGAGCGCTCCGGCAACGATGACCCGGAGATGTTTCCCCACGGCGCTTTTCCTTCGGCGGGCAGCGACCGGTGGGTCGCTATCGCCGTGCGGGACCAGGCCGACTGGTCGGCCCTCTGCCGTGCAATCGGGCACGAAGGTTGGGCGTCGGATCCAGCGCTCGGCACAGCGGAGGGACGGCGTGGCCGGAGTGAGGAGATCGGTTCCGCTATCGCCGCCTGGACCCGATCGCGAACGCCGCACGAGGCGATGACAGCGCTGCAAAGTGCGGGCGTTCCTGCAGGTGCTGCTCAGACCTGCGAGGAACTGTTTGATGATCCACAGCTCGAGCACCGCAGTCACTGGTGGAACATGGAGCACAGCGTGATCGGCGAACACGCCTATGATGCTCCGGCCTGGAAACTGTCGCGCACGCCAGCGCAACCGCGTCGGGCCGGGCCGGCACTCGGCCAGCACACTTACGACATCTGCCGCGACATCCTGGGGCTTGGCGACGAGGAAGTGGCGGCACTGAGCGCCCAGGGCGTGTTTGAGTGAAAGCCGCCCCGAGAATCAATGGAGGATTGGGATGAAGTACTTCCGAATCTACGCCGGTCCCGATGGCGAATCGCATTTCGAGGATGTCGAGGTGCCGCTCGGACCGGGAAGCGCCGCCTCCGATCTCTCAGCCATGATCCCTGTTCAGGGTGTGATCTTTCGTCGGAGCTCGGCCGATCAGTTCGTGGACTGGCACCACGCGCCGCGCCGCCAGTTCGTGATCACGCTCTCGGGCGAGGCCGAGGTGGAGGCGAGCGACGGCGAGGTGCGCCGCATCGGCCCCGGCACGGTCATGCTGGCCGACGATCTGACCGGCAAAGGTCACATCACTCGCGGTGCCGGCACAGAGGAACGGCTGTCATTGTTCGTGCCGCTGCCGGATTAGCCCGCGTATGTGGCTTTCGGTCTGACTCCGCGTTGGGGACGGCAAGACGCCGTCACGCGTCGAGGAACGGCGTGGGGTCAAACCCTGAGAGCACCGCCTGGATGCGCTCCAGACTGCGCCGCGCCGTCTCCAACCTTGCCGGGTCCGGGATTCCGGTGGCGAGCGCGACCGGCGCCAGCGCCTGCTGCAAGGTTGCGCACCGGTAGTCATGAAGCAGCCGGGAGAACGGAAAGTCGCTTACGCCCAGCTCTGCCAGCGCCTCGTGATACTGATGGAGCAACGGATCTATCGCGGCGGGCAGTTGCGCTGCCGGCAGGCCGACATTGATGAACTGGCTCACGTCGAACGCTGCGGGTGCGTGGCCTGTAAGTTGCCAGTCGAACAGCACAATTTCTGTCTCGTCGGGCGCATCGACGAAAAACATGTTCTTGGCGCTGAAATCGCCGTGCACGAGCGTGCGAGGGCCGGCGGGCATGAGCAAACCGCGTTGCAGCGCTTCGGCTACTTTCCTGAGTACCGCGAGTAGCGACGCCGGCAGGCCGCCGATCCGCTCATTCAGAATTTGAATGGAGCGATCGAAGGCCGCGCTGTCAGGGGGGCCGCTGCGTTGTGTCCGGATCTCCGGCGTCAGCAGCCAGGGAAGCGCTCCAGGGAGCGGGCTGTTCCAGAACGTTGCGTGCAGCCGCGCGACGGCACGGAGCGCTGCCCCCGCGTCGTCAAGCGAGCAGCCGGCGACATCGCTGCCTTCGCGAGCGGAGCCCAGGTCCTCCAGCAACAGGACGAACCAGCCGATATCGTCTTCGACGACGGCGTGAAAGCAGCGAAGGGTCCGGATCGGAACAGATGGGGCGAGTTGCTGATAGAAGCGCACTTCTCGCTCGAAGTTCCGCCCAATCCGGCCGGCCCGCGCCCGCACCCGTTCATCGGCAGACGAGAGCTTGGCGATCACGGAGAGCGGCGCCGTCGGTTCAGCATTGGTGTACGTCAGGTGCAGGCGGACGGTCTGGCTCGTGAAGCCACTGTCGGCGCCGGCTGTCGTGACGGCGACTTCGACCACCCTGCCGGTTCGCAGGATGCCCCCCGTCGCGCAGCGCGGCTGTCAGCCAGTCTGGCGACAGTTCGTCGATCGTGTGCGGGACGGTAAGCGCGTCCATCGGGCCCCTCGGAGTTGCTGAACCAGAGGGCGAGCGTAGCATGCACTCCGACGGGCAAGCGCCGGAGGCCGCATACACTGGTGTTGATACCGCGACGCGGACAATCGCGATGCACGGGTGGCGAGTGTCGCTGCTTTCAGGCTAATTCAGGGGTCGCTTCGATGAACCGCCTTCGTCTTGAGTATCGCGTCGACCGGCATCCGTACTGGCCCGACGGTGTGTGGACGGCGCTGTTCATCGACGGCCAGGAGATCACAAGCCGCGAGTGGCCATCGCTCGTTGACCTGACGCAGTTACGCCGCAGCGCTGAGGAAGACGGCGAGTTCTTCATCTTTACCTGCGAGTGTGGCGATGCAGGTTGCGCGGGCATTGATGAGCCGGTGATCGTCACGCGCGACGCGGAAAGCGTGCACTGGCAACTCGGCGATGCCTGGCGTTTCATCGGCGTCTCGCCGGAAGCCGGCAGAGACTGGGAGGAACAGGCGCGCGGCGCCGATGGAGGCGCTGCCGCCAACGTTCCACGTGAGTTCGTGTTTTCAGCCGAGCAGTACGCGACGGCGATCGAGCAGGACATAAGCGCGGGGCAGGCATTCGTCGCCAGGCTCGAAGGGTTCGTGACGGTCACTCCGGATACCAACCTCGCGATCCTCAAGTACCCCGAACTAGAACCTATGGAAGCCTCACGCCGCCAAAACGCGGCCCTCGATGCCTGGCGGGCAGAGCACCCGCTGCCGCCGGGTCCGACACGCTGGGGGTGGATGCCCGGAGGTTGACCTTGTTCTCCTCGTTCGGATGGTTGCTTCCTGCTAGACTCAGCCCCGTGCCACACCGCAACGCGGCGTGGTGATCTGCCGCGTACATCGCATCGCGGCTGCACCGGCATCACCCCCGAAAAAGGACTGGAGCCCGTTGGGCAGGAGCGAGAAATGGGACGAATCGAAGGCAAAATCGCCGTCGTGACCGGCGGTGCGAGCGGCATTGGCGAGGGGACCGTGCGCCTCTTCGTGCAGGAAGGCGCCCGCGTTGTGATCGCCGACGTGCAGGATGCCCGTGGCGAGAAGCTGGCCGAGGAGCTGGGGACATCGGCGACCTACGTGCATACGGACGTCAGCCAGGAGGAGGACGTACGCAACGCGATCCAGCAGGCAGTGCAGAGGTGGGGCCGCCTGGACTGCATGTACAACAACGCTGGCTTCGGCGGTGTTAGTGGACCGATAGAAACAACCGATATGGACGCCTATGACCACACCATGGGCGTGTTGCTGCGCGGCGTCGTGCTGGGGATCAAGCATGCGGCACCGGTGATGAAGGCGCAGGGGAGCGGCAGCATTATCAGTACATCAAGCGTGGCCGGTGTCGGTATCGGGTACGGTCCGCATATCTACAGCACCGCGAAAGCAGCGATCATCCAGCTGACGAAATCGGTCGCGAACGAGCTCGGCGAGAGCGGTGTGCGGGTGAACTGCATCTGCCCCGGCGGCATTGTCACGCCGATCTTCGGCAAGGGGATGGGTCTAACACCGGAACAGGCGGAAAACACGCTTGATCTGATCAAGGCGCGGCTTTCGCAGAGCCAGCCGATCAAACGGGCGGGCCTGCCCTCGGACATCGCTGAGGCCGCTCTCTGGCTGGCGAGCGACGCGGCGAGGTTCGTCACCGGGCACGCCCTGGTGGTGGACGGCGGTCTCACGACGGGGCGGCTCTGGTCGGAGCGGCAGGCGATGGCGGAACAGTGGCGGAGCCAGATGGGTGCCGGTGCCGGCAGCTAATACAATTTTAACTGGTCTAAAACAACAGTTCGCCGGGCGATGTTCTGGCGGGCCTGGGGAATGCTGCGCATGACGGAGTCGATTTTTCTGACCGAGGAC
>JBBRGK010000043.1:0-12759 GCA_038240805.1 Dehalococcoidia bacterium
CAGCCGCAGCGACATCTCTGCCCGGCGGAACGACTCGCATCCGGCTTCGTGGCACTCCTTTAGCGGCCAGCTCGTCGTACAACGACTCGCTGGCAACCATCAGCAAACGCGCCCGCGCATAGGCGAGGCGATCGAGGAACGCCTGCACAGTCGAGCGCGGCGGCCCGTAGTCGATGCCGCCCGGTGGCTGGTGCAGCATCCCGAGCACCGGCAGCGCAGCTTGGTGCACCTGCAACCACGGCCCGAGGAAGGCGGCGCAGATGCTGTCGATAACGATTGCGCCGGCGCCGGTGCGCTCTGCGCGACGGAGCACGGCGGGCGCATCAATCGCGGCAAGAGGGAACGGACGCTCCGGAAATGAAACGAACGCGATGCGCGCATCCGAACGCGGCGCCAGCTCCGCGATGCGCCGGTGAAACAGATAGCCGCCAGTGAGGCGGCCCGGATCTCCGAGCGTGAGCAAAGCGACGACGAGCGTACTTGTCACCCGATTAACTTCTGTTTCAACGGTTGGACCATGCTCGGAACTCCTCCGCGGTCCGGATGTAGTACGGCAACAGGGCGCCGAAATCAAACGTCTTGAGGGCGAATTCGCGGATGTCCGTTCGCAACCGATGGTTGTTGCTGATCGCGGCCGAGATCGAATCGGTAATCCGGGGGCCGGCGTCTTCATCGTCGTTGAGCAACGTGATGAACTCCTGCTCCGGCAACCTGCCACGAGATGACTCGGTCACGACCACGCTCAATCCCGCCGCCAGCGCCTCCTTCACCACGAGTGGATCCCCCTCAGACCTGCTCAGTAAGACGAGGCAGCTATAGTCCGTCAGCCGTTCATAGACCTGGTGCCGGTTCCACTCGCCCAGGTAGCGACACGGGCTCAGCGGCTCAAAATCCGATTCGTCGTTCGGATCGTGGGGGCCGATGAAATCGACCGGCACGTTGCCCGCAGCTACCCTGGCAAGCAGCGCCTGCCGCTTGCGTCGCTGGATGCGCCCGAGGCAGATGGCCCGTCCATTCCCCGTGAGGTTGAAGGTGAATCGCTGCACGTCGATCGGGTTCTCTTCCACGCGCAAAAACCCGTCGTAGCCCCGGCGCAGATACAGTTCCCGCCCCTGCTCGGTGAAAACCAGGTTGCCCGGCGCCTGCAGCAGATCTTTGAAGAGGATCTCGTATTCGCGGTCCTCGACGCCTTCCGCGAACCGCGCGATGCCGCCGTTGTGGCTGGTCACGCAATATGGCTGGCCGAGATGCCGCTCGAAGGCGCTGCACTGGAGGTCGCTATGCAGGTGGATGAAGTCGTAGTTACGATCGCGCAGTGCGACGATCGTCTCGTTGAAAAAGACCGAGTTGTAGATATCGACGGTGTGGCCGCCGCGCTGCAGATGCTCTCGGTAGCCGTCGATCAGTACCTCGACCGCGCCCCAGCCCGGCGGTGGAATTGGCAACAACCCGTGGGCAACCAGCGCAATGCGCATCAGCCTGAACACCCTTCGAAAAGTCTGATGGTCGCGCCGATTGGCTGCCGGCAGTACCACGCGGAATCGGAGTTACCGGCCGGGTCGCCGGCAGACACTATAGCCGGCACACCTCGATGCGCGCCTCATAGCTGGCCGAGCCACCGGGAAAGACACGAGCGGCCGCGTCGGTGACCGAGCGGCCACCGCTGGTGAGATCGTTGATACCACGCCAACCGTCGTGCATCCAGACTACGCCCGCGGGCACGTTCTCCGTCACGGTGGCACGGGCGTTCATCTCGCCGCGGTTGTTGTGCAGCCGGATCGGAGCGCCATCGGTGACGCCGCGTGCCGCAGCATCGCCGGGACTGATCCAGAGCCGTGGTTCCGGATCGACTTTAGCGAGCGACGGCAACGCCTGCCCGTGATCGTAGAAGCTGTGAAAATGCGTCAGCGTGCGACCCTGGCGAAAGATGAGCGGATAGCGCGCTGCCCGCAGCGGCTCGGTGCGGGCGTCCTCCGAGGGAGGCTCGTAGACGGGCAGTGCGGGCAATCCAAGCGAGGCTGCCTTGTCAGAATAGAATTCGACTTTTCCGGACGGCGTGGGGAACTCCAGCGTCGGATGCGCAACGTGCGAAACGGCAAGCGGCTGCACGCCTCCCTGCGCCCGCAGCTGTTCGGTCGTGATGTGCCCTGTCGCTGGATGGTCGAACATTTGCGTCATCAGGCCGTCGATGCCCTGCCAGGGAAAGAAGTCTTCCAGCCCGGCGCGCCCGGCAAGTTCGTTCATCACCCACGCGGCCGGCCGCGTCTCACCCCGCGCCGACACGGCCTGGTCCATAAGGTAGAGATGCGTGTTGGTGATCTTGTAGCCGGTCTCTTCGACCCACGACGTGCCCGGCAGCACCACATCGGCACACTCCCGCGCCGTATCGTTCATGAACAGATCGTAGCTCACCACGCAGTCCATGCGGTCCATCGCCCGCTTGAGGCGCGCCGTGTCGGCGAAGCAGGAAAGCATATTGGTGCCGAAGAGCAGCAGCACCTTGATCCGGCCCGCCTCAAGCTGATCGAGGATCGTGCTCATCTCGCTGATCATGTACTCACCGGCGGGACGGCGATCGTCGGCTGCGGCGCTGTCATTCAGCCCCTGACCGCTCGACCTCGCGCCGTGGCGCGGACCCATACCGCCGCCGGGCCGACCGAGAGCACCGGTGAGCGCTGGCAGGCAGGCAACGGCGCGCCCGGCCTGCCAGCCGTTACTGTTCTTGTGCATCGATGAGCCGCCGAGAAGGATCATGCTCTGTCGGGTCGAGGCATATCGTCGCGCCAGCCCCCGGATCGACTCAGCGTCGATGCCGGTTTCAGCGGCCGCCCATTCCGGCGTGTACTGCTGCACATGTGCCTGCAGTTCCTCAAAGCCGTGCGTGTTGCGCGCCACGAAACCGTGATCGTAAAGGTCCTCGGCCACGATCACATGGATCATCGCCAGGCCGAGCGCGGCATCTGTGCCCGGCCGGATCAGGTAGCACTCGTGAGCCTGTTCGAACGCCTCGGTGTGACGCACATCGATCGCGATCACCCGCGCCCCACGCCGCTTTGCCGCCACGAGTGCCGGTCCCGTGGTGGGCTGGCTCGAAAGGTTTGCTCCCCAGAGGAGGATGAGTTCGGCGTTGGCCGCCATGTCTTCTTTTGTGCTGACCTCCAGCGGGCCGGTCAACGAGACGCCGAACCCACCGAGACCCCAGCAGACGATGCTGGGGTTCCACCACTGGAAGCCACCGAGGTTTGTGAAGCGCTGCACCAGTTGCCGGTGAACGTTGTTGACGATCAGCCCGTGTCCCAGCCACATCGCCACGCCGTCGCTGCCAGCCGCCCGAATCGCCGTCGCTACATGGTCGAGGGCGTCCTCCCATGACGTATCCTGCCACGCATCGGGCACGCGGCTTCGGCGCGTACGCGGGCGCAGAACGCGGAGCGGATTGTCCACGATCTCGGCCGTCGCCTGCCCGCGTAGGCAGAGAAAGCCGTGGCTTTCCGGATTATCCCGGTCGCCCCTGACGCCGACCACCCGATCGTCCTCTACATCGACGAGCATCCCGCAATACGTGGGATTGCAGTTCATCGGGCACATGGTGCGCACGGTATGGCGCTTGTTCGCCGGCTCAGAAATCGCGGTCATGACATCGCTCCCTGCTACGTCGCGCATTCTAGCAAAGTACGGATAAGTCGGTACTCAGCCAACGAGCCGCAGGCAATGAATAACCTCCGGCTGAACATTCTTGCAAACATGTTGCTTAGAGCTGTGGTATGCTATAAGTGGTCAACTTTCCAGCCAGCGGCCTTCTCAGGGGCGACTAACTCCCCCTTGTCGAACGTTCGATGACCGGAACAGCGCCAACATGATATGGGACAACGGGAGGGTCATCGCATGAGTTTCGCTGACAGGACACTGACCTGCGCCGACTGCAACACGGCGTTCACGTTCACCTCGGGTGAGCAGGAATTCCACGCGCAGAAGGGGTTCACCAACGATCCGCGACGCTGCCCTGAGTGCCGCTCGAGCCGCCGCCAGCAGCGTGACGGCTACAGTGGTGGCGGTGGCGGTTACGGCGGCGGTGGCGCCCGCGAGATGTTCAGCGCTACCTGCGCCACCTGTGGCAAAGAGGCTCGCGTACCGTTCGAGCCGCGCGGCGATAAGCCGGTCTATTGCTCCGATTGCTTCCGTACTCAGCAGGACTCCTCATCGTACGGTAGCGGCGGTGGGCGCCAGGGTGGCGGCGGCGGACGCCGCTGGTAGGCTGCATTTTTCTGGCCGGAAGACCGGTCGGTAGGCAAGGCGAACACCTACCCACCCCCGTCTTACCGAAAACTTCATCGATTCGAACGCGGCGCGCTGGAAATCCATCGGGCGCAGCCATTCTTGCCCGGAGGCGATGCCACCTTGATCGATAGACCGCTGTCTTGCCCTCGCTGCGAAGCAGGCACCGTGTACCGTGAAACCGACCTGGAAGGCACACGCTGGTATTGCCTGATCTGCGGCTGGCGTGAAACCTCGAACGCGCCTGCGATCCCCGCCGGGTTTGAGCGGTCCCGCAAGGCCCGCCACGGCGGCTACGAACTGTAGCAGCCATTTCCCTGCCAGACATAGACAAGAGAGGGTGCAGCGATGGCTGCACCCTCTCTTGTGTTGCTTTTGTTCCGATGTAGGTGGCAGTGCTCAGGCGGAGCCGGCAACCACGCTTACGCCTGCCGACACACCGACCGCGTGTAGATGCACCAGAACATCACGATACGCACCGAGCGCGCTCGTGCTGCAGTACGAGATACCATGCTCGGCGCAGAACGCTGCTACCAGAGGCTGCGCTTTTCGCAGGCGATTCCTGGCCATGCTGGGGAACAGGTGATGCTCGATCTGGTAATTGAGACCTCCGTACAGGAAGTCTGCGACACGGCCCGGCTTCACGTTCCTCGACGTCAATACTTGCTCAAGCAGGAAATCGTCGTCCGCGCCGCCCTTGAACGCCGCCATGCCTTTGTGATTCGGCGCAAACACGGACCCCATATAGAGGCCGAACGCCATCTGGTGGATCACCACGAACGCGATCGCCGGATAGATACCCAGGAAGTGGAAGACCACCCAGCCATACACTGCCAGGTGCAGTCCGATCAGTGCCAGCTCCAGCAGCCAGCGACGCTGGCGCTGTCGGATCAGGTACTCGATGCTCGAAAACCGCAGCACCACACCCTCAAGTAACAGCATCAGGACGAATAGCAGGTACTGATACCGAACGACCAGCCGTTGTAGACGGTTCATCTCTCGAGCTCGTCCGGCAGAAAAGGCAAGCACCGGCAGCGTCACGTCGGGATCGAAGCCGGGGCGATTCGGATGAACGTGGTGCTGGTTATGCTTCGTCATCCACCATGACGAACTGACGCCGACCAGCAGGTTGCCGAACACGAGCTTCAGCACCGTGCAGCGTGCTCCCGCCCGCAGAACCTGATGATGCCCGATGTCATGCCCGAGGAAGGAGACCTGGGCGAATACAAAGGCAAGATACAGGGCGCCGACAATCCGGAGCACTGGATTCCCGCTCAGCCACAGCGGCCCACAGGGAATGGCCAGACAGGCTATACCGAGGATCTTGAACGTGTAATAGCGAAGCTGGGGCTCAAGCAGACCTGCCAGCCGTATTCGGCGCTTCAGTTCGGGGTAGAGACCGGTCGGAAGGTCTGGCGGCAAAGTGGTGGCTTCGAGCGCGGACGCCACGATGGCGGGGCGCTGCAGTGTCTGGGTCATGGGCGAGACCTCTGGCTCACACGGGGTTTCGTCTATGGTTGGGGGATACTTTAGTAGCGACGCCAGGCGAAGCGCTTGGCCTGCATGTCTATCGTCCAGCCTGCGTTCGTGACCGCTTCGAGCAGCCGCTCCTCGGTGATCTGCTCGGCGTCGTAGTCGATGTAGGCGAGCCCCGTAAACGGGCTGACGTAAGCGCGCATGATGCCATGAAGGCGGCCCAGGTCAGCTTCGAGGGCGGCTGCCCGCGCGGCATCTTTGCCAAGATCGAGGATCGGCAGCGCCAGCGACGTCGTGCGGTTATCGCGGTCGCTCACCTGTGCGGGCATTGCATCCTGCGGCTCGGGCACCGGCTGCGACAGCGCGATTGGCGCCCGGGCAACTGCCGGAACCGGTCGCAACGGGCGCGGCGTGGCTTGCTGTTGCCGGGATTGATCTTGCCGGGCGGCGACACGGCGGCGCAGAGCGGCCAGAACGGCGGTCCAAAATGACATACAGAGTACCTCTTGATTAGACGTCGGGAATGGCGGTTGTTCGATTCGGGCCGCGAGCTTGCCAGCATGGGCCTTCTTCAGTGTATGCCCGTCGCCGTGCATTTACTATGCACTTGCCTTGTATGTTCAGGCGTTATCCGAGAAGATAAGCCAGATACATACCAGGTGATACCGCAAGGGCGCGAGCAGTTCGACGCGCTCAAGCGTGACTTCACGCATCTCAACGAGATCATCAATGAGCTGCTCCGCGAGCAGGCCCGTCTGCAGGAACACAGCACGGTACTCGCCGGACTGCTCGCCAAAGCCGGCGAAGCGCAACGCGATTTGCGAAGCCAGCTCGCGACAGCGCAGCCACAGGTTGATCGCTTGCTGCTGCGGCCCGAGGCGCTGAATTCCCGGTGACAGGTCCCGTTGCCGGTCTTCAACCGAACAACAATAGACCTGACAAACAGGCGTAGACGGGGGTGCACGCGGTGGAGATCGCCGAAGGAGATAATCTGTGACTATGGCGAGCGAAACCCGCTCATCAGCACCGTACGAGGGATACAGCATCGAGCTTTCGCTCAGCCCGTCTCTCTCGAACGAGGGCGTTGCCGGCTACGTCTGCGCAATGGCAGCTGAGGAGCTAAACGGAACGGGCGCGCCGTTGATTTTTCGGCGCACCTTAGAGCTGAGCAAGACCCAGGCTGCGGTGACAAACCTCATGCGCCCCGGCTCCGCCCCACCGGCCGAGCAGCTCGCAGCGGAGTTGGTCGGGCTCGGAGTTGCCTACATGAAGGAATTAATCGACCTGGTAAACAAGGGCTTTCGCACGATCGCACTCGAGGCCACTCGCTCCCCGAGCGAGGTAAAGTCGCGCATCGGCATGAGCGAGTCAGCGCTCCGTGCTCGCGAGAAGTAACCTCCGCCCGGTCGCGTTACCCGGGGTAAAATGGAGCTCTGAATCCCCGCGCCAGGGAGCGTCTGTGACGACCGCCGGCACCCCGTCAGGCCTACAGCCCCGGCAGCAGGACCTGTTGAACGGGGAGTACCCGGACATGCTCGCCTGCGTCCGCTGCGGGCTGTGCTTGACCTCCTGCCCGACCTACGTCCTCACGGGCAACGAGGCGGAGGGTCCGCGTGGCCGGGTGGCGATGATGCGGGCACTCACTGAGGGCTACCTCGATCTCACGCCTGACCTGGTGAAGCACGAGCAGAACTGTCTCGTCTGTGACGCCTGCAGCGCTGTCTGCCCGGTCGGCATCCACATGAGCGCGATGCAGATCGCCCTGCGCAGCGCGATCGAGCCGGAACTGCACCGGCCGCGTCAGCAGAGCTGGCTGCGTCGTCTCGCCTTCCGACGGATCTTCGCCGACATGAACACCTTTCGTCGTGTTGTGGGGCTGCTTCGTCTGTACCAGCGGTCGGGCCTGCAGTTCGTCGCTCGGCGGCTTGGCATCCTGAGGCTGCTGCGGCTCTCTGTCACTGAGCGGCTTTTACCCAGGATTCCGTCGCACTTCCTCGTTCCGAAAGGCGAGGTGTACCTTCCTGAATTCTCTCAGTCCGATGCAGCGGAGACGACCCGGGTGTCGTTTCTCTCCGGCTGCGTCATGTCTACGGCGCTGGCCGAGATCGATCGAAGCACAATCCGCGTTCTGCAACGCGCTGGCTGCGCCGTGGAAAACACCGCAGGGCAGGGCTGCTGCGGGGCCCTCAACGCCCACGGCGGTGACCTCGAAGGCGCAAAACAGCTTGCCCGACGGAACATCAGTGCCTTCGAGCGCAGCGACGGCCCGGTGATCGTCAACTCGGCCGGCTGCGGCGCGATGCTGAAGGAGTATGCACACCTGTTCCGTGACGACGCTGACTGGGCCGAGCGGGCGGCCGCGTTTTCTTCGCGGGTGCGCGACGTGACCGAGTTCCTCGCCACGCGGACGCTGCCGATGCGCCGATCGCTCGAACCCTCCAGCACTCACCCCGCTGGCACGTTCTCTGGCACATTCAACGTCACCTATCAGGAACCGTGCCACCTCGCGCACGCGCAGAAGATCAGCCGCCAGCCACGCCAGTTGCTCAATGCGATTCCGGGGTTGCAACTGCGTGAGATGCAGGAGAGCTCGCTCTGTTGCGGCAGCGCCGGCGTCTACAACGTCACCAACCAGCGCGAATCGCTGCTGTTGCGCGAACGCAAACTGGATAACGCCCTCGCCACCGATCCGGCCGTGATCGCGACGGCTAACCCCGGCTGCCTGATGCAGCTCAGGGCCGGGCTCGCCGAACGCGGCAGCACGGTGCGCGTGCAGCACATCATCGAGTTGCTCGACGCGGCGACCGCGCCGTGAGTCACTCTGGCGCTTCCGCCATTGCCGCCGATCTGCGCGAGTTGCTGACGACGAGCCAGGTGATCGATGCGCCGGCAGAACTGCGCACGTTCGCCTACGACGCCTCCTTTCTCACCCAGCTCACGCCGCACACACCTGATGTGGTGGTCATCGCCGGATGCACCGCCGACGTGCAGGCGCTGATGCGGTACGCCTCAGAACGCAGCATCCCGGTCACGCCGCGCGGAGCGGCCACCGGCCAGGCGGGGGGAGCAGCCGCGATGTCTGGCGGCATTTCGCTATCCATGAACGCGATGAACCGCATCCTCGAAATCGATCTGCCGAATATGCAGGTGATCAGCGAGCCCGGCGTGATTCACGCCGCGCTGAACGAGGCGCTCGCTCCTCATCGGCTGATCTTTCCGCCCGATCCCGGCTCAAGCCGGATGGCGACCGTGGGCGGCATGGCCTCGACGAACGCCCACGGAATGCGGGCGGTGAAGTACGGGCCGACCAGCTCGTGGGTGCTTGGTCTGAACATCGTGCTTGCCGACGGCACGCTGATCGAGACCGGATCGGCGGGCTCGCGCGCCAAGCAGTCGTCGGCGGGACTTGAGCTCACGAAGCTGTTCGTTGGTTCCGAAGGCACGCTCGGCGTCGTCACAGGGCTGCGGCTCAAGCTGATGCCGATTCCGCCGGCACGGGCGATCGTGCTTGCGCTGTTCGATGAGCTGGAGAACGCCGGCCGCGCCGTACAGACGGTCTTCCAGGCCGGCATCAGCCCATCGGCGATCGAGATTCTGGACCAGCGCTGCATCCGCGCCGTGAACATCTATCGACCCGGCATGGACCTTGCCGAAGTGGAGGCCCTGATCCTGTTCGAGGTGGACGGCAACCCGCCCGGAGTGCGCTGGGATGCGGAACGAATCGTGGAAATGGTGAGCCCGCTGGCCCGAAGCGCCGAATGGTCGGACGAGCCGCAACGGATAGCCGCGCTCTGGGAAGCACGCTCGGTGATCGGCGCCGCCGTCGGTGTGCTGCGGCCCGGCTCGAACCGCGCCTACTGCGGCGAGGATCTCTGCGTGCCCGTCGCCCGAATCCCCGAGACACTGCGGCAGATCCAGGAGATCTCCGCCCGATACCGCATCCCGATCGCGACCTACGGTCATATCGGCGGCGGCGGCTTGCACCCCGGCCACCTGATCGACGGCCGCGACCCCGACGAGGTGCGCCGCGTGCAGCTTGTGGCGAACGAAATTCACGAGCTGGCACTGCGGATGGGCGGCACCACCACCGGCGAACACGGTGTCGGGGCTGCGAGGGCGCCGTACATGGCCCGAGAGCACGGCCCCGCACTTGAGACGATGCGCGCGATCAAGCGGGCGCTCGACCCGAAAGGGATCATGAACCCAGGCACGATCTTCACGGACGACCTGCCGTCCCCGCCGGTGCAGCCGCCGCTCGGCTACCCGGTCGGCGCTCCGGCCCAGGCCAACATCGACCCCGGCTAAACTGAAACCGTTGCTGCCTTCAGCCTGAATCCTTCATAGCCGTTGGCGGCGACTTCCTCACATTTTTGCGCGTAGGCTCCAACACCGCCAACGTACGGCATGAACACGCGCGGCTTCCCGGGAACGTTGGCGCCGATGTACCACGAGTTCGCCAGGGGGTAAAGCGTTTTGTCGGCCACCTCGTTCACATGGTCAACCCAATCATCTTCGGCGGCGACGGTGGGCTCGATGGTTGCCATCCCCTTGCTGGCGAGGTGGCTGATGCAGTCGGCCACCCAGTCAACGTGCTGCTCGATCGAGACGATCATGTTGCTCAGAACAGAGGGACTGCCCGGGCCGGTGATCGTGAAGAGGTTCGGGAAGCCGGCGACCTGGATGCCCAGATAACTCCGCGGCCCGCCGTGCCACTTGTCCGCCAGCCGCAGTCCGTCGCGTCCGTTGATCTCGATGTTGAGCAGTGCGCCGGTCATCGCGTCGAAGCCGGTTGCAAACACGATTGCGTCGAACTCGTACTGCGCGTCTGCTGTGCGGAGTCCCCTGGTAGTGATCTCCACGATGGGGACAGCTTTCACATCGACCAGGGTGATGTTTTCGCGATTGAACGTCTCGTAGTAATTCGTATCGACACACAGACGCTTGGTGCCAAAGGGGTAATCTCTTGGGCACAACAGTTCGGCAACAGCCGGATTTTTAACGACCGCCCGGATTTTCGAACGGACGAACTCGGCCACGGTTTCGTTAGCATCGCGATTCAGCGATACGTCACGAAACGCGCCGGCGAGACCGAAGCCGCCCTTTTGCCAGCGTAGCTCGAACTCGTGCAGGCGTTCGTCCTCTTCCACTTCGAGCGCGGAATTCTCGCCCAGCTTGGAGGGAAAACCGGCAGCGGTTGTCCGCATCTCCTTGCGGTGTTCGCTGAAGTTCTCTGTCAGTGCGCGGACTTCGTCCGGGATCGGACCATTGTGTGCCGGGACGCTGAAGTTCGCAGTCCGCTGGAAGACGGTGAGGTGTGCGGCCTGGGCGGCGATATGCGGGATGGACTGGATTGCGGAGGAGCCGGTACCGATGATCGCTACGCGCGTACCCGTGAAATCGACGCCTTCATGCGGCCAGTAGCCGGTGTGGTACCAGTCGCCCTGGTAGTTCTCGATCCCCTTGAAATCGGGAACCCGCCGCGCGGAAAGGCAACCCGTAGCCATGATGCAGAACCTCGCCGAGAAGCGGTCGCCCCGATCAGTGCGTACATCCCAACGACTGGCGGCGTCGTCCCAGGCCGCAGCAGTGACTCTCGTATCGAACTGCATATCGCGACGGAGGTCGTATCGTTCGGTGACGTGATTGATGTAGCTCAGGATCTCCGGCTGGGTCGCGTATCGTTCGCTCCAGCGCCACTCGCGCGCGAGATCGTCCTCGAAGCCGTACTGGTACTCCATGCTTTCGATGTCGCAGCGGGCACCGGGATAACGGTTCCAGTACCATGTGCCGCCAACGTCGCTGCCGGCCTCGACCACGTGTGCGCTGAGGCCGAGTCCTCGGAGTTTGTACAACATGTAGATACCCGCAAATCCGGCGCCGACGATCACCGCATCATAGTTGGCCTTGGGCGCGGGCGATTTCCAGGCCCGCTCCCAGCCGAGGTGATGGGTCAGCGCCTCACGGGCGATGGCAAAGGCGGAATAGCGTTTCATGGATCACCCCTGGCAGGCCCGGAACCGGATGGTTCTACCTGACCTGTTCGGCACTGAACACCGCGACCATCAGCGGCACAATCGGGAAAATTGCGACATGGCGGCGCGGAACCCCGCTGCGGCACCCCTGCCCCTTTTGTCGGCAGCGGGTTGGGGTTATGTCAGGCAGGGGCCGGGTGGTCCGGTGGAGGCAGGCGATGGAAGCGGGCACATTCTGGATCGCGGCGGCGGGCATGGCGCTGGCGGTGCTGGTGGTGCTGGTTTCGGCACTCCGCTCTGGCGTGCGTGAGGCGACCGGCGGCGAGGATCAGCGCGTCTATCGGCACCAGTTGGACGAGATCGCCCGTGACGGCCAGCGCGGCGTGGTCGCACCGGAAGAGGCCGAGCGTCTGCGGGCCGAGGTGGCCCGGCGCCTGCTGGACGCCGACCGCGCCGCCAAACCGAAACTGGTCAGCACCGGGGGCCGTTGGCTGGCGCTGGCGGTGATGGGGCTGGCTGTGGTCGGTGCGGCCTACCTTTACGACCGCCTCGGCGCGCCGGGCTATCCTGATGTGCCACTGGCCGACCGTTTGGCGGTGGCCGAGGAAGCCTATAATGCCCGCCCCTCGCAGGAGGAGGCCGAGGCCGTAGCGCCAAAACCCGAGCCGCTGGCCGATGTGGACCCCACCTATCTGGAAATGATGGACAAACTCCGCGCCGCCGTCGCTGCAAGGCCCGGCGATGTTCAGGGGCTGACCCTGCTCGCCTCCAACGAGGCCGCGCTTGGCAACTATGCCGCCGCCCGCGCCGCACTACCGGCGCAGGTGGCGGCGCTGGGCGATCCGGCGACGGCGCAGGACCATGCCGTGCTGGCCGAGGCGATGATCATGTCCGCCGGCGGCGTGATCACCAAGGAGGCCGAGGCGGAACTGGTGGCGGTGTTGCAGCTTGACCCGTCCCACGGCCCGGCGCGCTATTACTCCGGCCTGATGTTCGCCCAGACCGGTCGGCCCGACCGGACCTTTGAACTCTGGGC
>JBBRGK010000044.1:0-12573 GCA_038240805.1 Dehalococcoidia bacterium
AGGCGCTCCTCATCATCGTCAACTTCCTGGCCGCGGATCGGCTGCTCCTGTTCCAGACCGTGCTGAAGGCGCGTCAGCAGCGCTACCTCCCGCTCAGCTGACCCACGCTCCGACTGCTTCAACGAGCGGAGTTCCGCGCTGAGCCGATCGAGGCGGCGTTCGATCAGTGCCTGGTCTGCGAACTGCAACTCAAGCTCCAGTGTTGAGACGTCACGCATCGGGTCGATGCTGCCTTCGGGATGCGAGACCTCGGGATTGTCGAACAGCCTCACGACATGGATTAGTGCGTCGGTTTTGCGCACCTCGGCCAGGAACTGCCCGCCAGGACCTTCACCTCGACCGAACGCCGTGCCGGCCGCGGGGAAATCGACGTAGCGAATATCGGCCGGCGTCACCTTCTTCGGGTGATACATTTCGGCGAGCACCGCAAGACGGCGATCCGGCACTTTCACCACCCCGATATTCGGTCCCTGGGCGCCGCCATAGCCGGTATGCGCATTGCCGCGCGTGACCGCGTTGAACACCGTTGTCTTACCGGACTGAGCGAGTCCGAGGATGCCGACGTCCGGCATAAAAGCCTCCTGGTTGTGCGGGGACGTGGTAGAGGCGCCGGGTGTTCGCCCGGCGCCTCATTTGAACCTGCTGAACCCGCTGAACCTGCGCATCACACGCATCATACCTGAGTGCCCACCTTGCGGCGGGCAGCGCCCTGCTACTGGACGACCACCGTCCCTTTCATCTCGGTTGGATGAACGTCGCACTGGAAGTTGTAGGTGCCCTTCTTGCTGATCGTGAACGTAATCGCGGCCGACTTGCCGGCGGCCAGAAGGTCCGTCTTTATTTCGGAGCCGTTGTCGTCCTTGCCGTTGAGAACGTGGAAGTTATGCAACGCGGAGCCCTTGTTCGTCACGGTGAGCTGAAACGGCTTCCCAGCTGCAACGGTCAGCTTCGTCTGTGAGAATTTGTTGTCGGTGGTCGTAAGGGTGGTGGTGTTTGCCCCAGCGCCGGTCACCGTGCCGGCAGCAGTAGCCGCTCCACTATTCTCGGGCCTGGCAGCCTGTGTTGGCACCGTCGCCGCAGCACCGGTGGACGGAGTACCACTTACTGCAGCGCTGCCGGGAGACGCGGTTACCGCCGGTGGAACGCCGCCGGTCGAGCCAGTGGCGTCCACGACGTACAGCTGGCCGACCATCTCCGCTGGATGAACCTGACACTGGAACTTATACACGCCGGTCTTGGAGAGCGTGAAGGTGACGGTCGACGTTTTGCCAGCATCAGTGAGCGCTGTGCCGATATCCTTGCCCGCGTCGTCCTTCAGCACCTTGCCATCGGGACCGAGCGCCTGCCAGTTGTGAATCGCCGCGCCTTTGTTATCGACGGTGATCGTCGCCGCAGTTCCGCCCTGAATCGCCATCGCTGTGACGGAGAACTTATTATCCGTCGTTGTTTCGGTCCACTTGTCGGCGACCTTCAGATCGGTCGGCAACGTGCCGGTGTCAACCACTGGAGTCTCGGTTGCAGGAGCTAGCTGGCCACAAACGCGCTGGGAAGCGCCCGTGATCGCCCCGGCCTTGATTACATCGTCCACTGAAGCCACTGGCGCAACTTTGTTTTCTTCGGCGCTAAAGTCGCCCGCCTTGGCCCAGCCATCGCCGGCATTTGTCGTGATTAACGTCACCAGGTCGTGAATCTGTTCATCATTCAGGGCGCCGCCTTCGCGGATTGCCCATGGCGGCATGATTTTGCCGATCCGGCCGCAGCTGATTGTGTCGGTAATCCAAATCTGGTTTTCGGTCAGCTTTGCGGGATCCTGGAGCTCGGCGCGGCTCAGTGCCGGCCCGATGCGCCCCTCACCGGCGTTGCCGTGACACTGGCGGCAGTAGCGGGCGAACAACCGAGCACCTCGCTCGGCCACCAGCCCCTGCTGCGACGTCAGCGACTTCTCTTCGCGCGGCTGGTCATACACCGTGTACGCGGCGCAGCCCCCGAGCAGCACGAAGACCAGGGCCACCAGGAGGGTTATCTGTTTCTGGGTGTTCATGCACCTGCCTCAGCGCTAGCGCGCCACGAAAGCAACTTAGGCCGAGGGCAGCTTGCCCCGTTGCGGGTCGTCCGTGCCGCCGGGTGTTATCTTGCCCGTGTTGATGGTGGCAGACCCATCCGCCGCCAGGGTCACTTCAAACGTATCCATCGAACGTGGCGCCGGGCCAAAGACGCGGGCTCCGCCACGGGTATACGTCGAGCCGTGACACGGGCAGCGGAACCAGCCCTTGTCGCCGTCGAAATCGAATTCGGGACGCCATGGCACGGTACAGCCCAGGTGGGGACACTTCTGGTATAGAGCAACAAGACCGCCGTTCTTGCTGCCTTCGACGGCGCCGTGCCCGCCCTCGCCCGGTTTGAGATTTACCAGGTAAAACTTGCCTTCAAAGATCTTCTTCGGATCTTCACCGGGCTTCGGCACGACGCTGCCGGGCACCTTGACGATGCCGCCGAAGCCGCTGATATGGCGCGGGTTGAAGAAGTTCAGAAAGCTGCCCAGCATCAGAATGACGAAGCCGCCGAGCGAAGCGAAGACGCCGCCCCGCAGGATCTGCCGCCGCTTCATCATCACGCGGACCTGGCGATCCTCGCGCCCGACCTGTTCAACCTGCCGGCTGTCCGGCCGGGCGAGCGCCACCTGCTGCGCTCCTGCAGCGGGAATGCGCCACGGATTTCCGGTCGGCACAGCTACCGCAGCGGCATCAGCAGGAACGACGGCGGTTCCGCCTTCGGCAGCTGCCTTCGCGGCGTCACGTTCCGCCTTCATCCGCATCGCTTTTTCCTGCGCTGCCTTGATTGCGGCGGCCCGCTGCTCCGGCGTCATGTCCTTCTTTGAAACCGGAGCGGCCGATAATGCACTCGCGGCCGTCAACGCCGATGCTTCCACGGGCGTCGCAGCCTCAGTCCCGGATGCGGCCATCGGGACAACGACACTGGCCGGTGGCGTATCGGGTCCGGACAGCGACGGGTCTTTGACTGCCGCTGACTCCGCAGCTGGCTGTTCTGATGAATTGGGAAGGCCGGCCGGTCGCTCCGATCCCGGCTGCTCACCAGGCATGTTCTCTTGTGTCATCTGTTGTAACTCGCTTTCGCGTCTGCGGCCGTCGCTGGAGTGCGCAGGCGGTTGCCGCTCGAACGCTCAATGCCCGGTTAATCGACTCCGAGGCCCGTTGGTGGGTGCACCTGCCAGGGCGGCAGCAGCTCCATGCCCTGGCCGCGAAACGCTGTGCCGACGAGCGTCAGCACGACATAGACGGTCATGAAGCCGGTGAACAATGCGTACATGGTGCCTCGCATCCCCAGTGGCCCGTATAGCTTGCGCAAGAGAAGGAGCATTACCACGGGCAACCCGATCATGCAGCCGAGCGGGATCGCCTGTTCGACCAGCCACGCAGGAAAGTTCAGGTGCTGGAAATGCGAATCGAGCAGTTTCAAATCGTGTGGCAGGTACGGAATGCTCTTTGTCCACCCGGGCCAGTTGATTCCCGTCTGAAGCCCGCGCACGCTGCGCAGCCAGAGTGGCAGGTGATTGCCGGTGATCGTGTTATAAATCTTGTCCTGGGCGCCGTTGTCGTACAGGATCAGCAGCCACGTAACCGCGAACGTGAAGATCGCGCTGCCGAGCACGATATCCACAGCTCTCTTCGTGCCACCCCACCAGACGCCCTGCCCATCGTTGCTGCGGTCGATGTACGGCACCATCGCCAGCAGAATGAGCGCGATGGTTGGCACGACCACGCCTGCAAGCGCGGGGTGCATGTGCAGCAGCAGTTCCTGCAGATTCAGGAAGTACCACGGCGCCTTCGACGGGTTCGGCGTCACATCTGAGTTCGCCTTGTCCAGAGAAGGCGGGTTGATGATCGTCGAGAGCGCCAGCATCAGAATCAGGAAGAGAATGCTGGCGATGAACTCGACGAAGACGAGATCGGGCCAGACCAGAACTTCCTCGTCACGCTCGCGCCTGGGTCTACGTTCAGCCATGAGGCGCTCCTCCTAGAGCGGGCGGGCGAGTCCGCCGTCGCGGCGGATGCGCCAGAAATGGACCGCCATAAAGATAGCCGCCAGCAGCGGCAACCCGATCACGTGCAATGTATAGAACCGTATGAGCGCATTCGGCCCGACCTCGAAACCACCGATCAGGAGGAAGCGGCTCTTCGAGCCGAAAACCGGCGCCGAGCCGATCATGTTCGTGCCCACCGTGATCGCCCAAAACGCGAGTTGGTCCCAGGGCAGCAGGTATCCGGTGAAGCTGAGCAGCAACGTCAATACAAGCAGGATGACGCCGACAACCCAGTTGAACTCCCGTGGCGGCTTATAAGCACCGGTGTAGAACACGCGCATCATATGCATGAACACGAGCAGCACCATGCTGTGCCCCATCCAGCGGTGCATATTCCGCATCAGCATGCCGAAGCGGACGTTACTTTCCAACGCCTGGATATCTGTGTAGGCGCGGTCAACCGATGGCACGTAGTAGAACATCAACAACGCCCCGGTCACCGTCAGGCCCAGGAACATGAAGAAGCTCAAGCCGCCGAGGCAGTACGTGTGGGTGATCTTGACATGCGTCCGATGAATGCGCGTCGGATGAAGATGCAGGAAGACGTTCGTCGCCACGACAAGCATCTGGTTGCGGGGTGTATTTGGGTAACCGGACCGAAAGATCGAGCGCCAAACGTAGTTGTGAAAGAGCTTGTCATAGACGTTGTCCTGCCAGCTCTTGCCCGGTGGCCGTTCCGAAACTGCCATGGAACCCTCCCCAGATCAGGTAGCACACCCGCCGCCGAAACCACATCGGGCCAGCGGCAGCAAGGACCAGGCTTAGTTCTGCCAGAACCGGCCAAACAGGTACATCAGGACCAGGCCGATCACGACCGTGCTGAACACAAACAACAGCTCGAACGTCTCGCCAGCCGGCTTACCGATGATCCACGGTGCAAGCAACATGGGATGCCACACTCCATCAGGCTCGTGGCGAAACCGGCGTACCGCAATGCCGCGGCCCGCGCCGGCAGCGCAGGATATCTCCGCAGGCAGGCTCGCCCGGTTCTGAGGCAGCACCTGCAATGATCGTCGGGGCTCGGCGCGGATCCCGTGCTCGCCGTCGGGGTGGAGACGGGCCGCCGCCGGGGTGGTGCGGCGACAGGACGGAGAACCGCACAGTCGGCTGCGCTTCACGCGTTTGTGAAGTACAGCGCAAGGCTGAATCTAGCATCGGCCTCCCGCAGTGTCAAGCAAACGAAGCGGCAGGTACTACTTCCCTCAGATGGCCGCCTTCGTTACGCTTCCCTTACCGCGAGCCGCCCCGGAGGCATTCTTGACGACCGTTGACGCAGTGATCCCCGTCTACAACGAAGAGCATGTGCTTGCGAAGAGCATCGCGACGTTGCACGCCTTCCTCACCGAGCACCTACCGTATGACTGGCGGATCGTCGTCGCGGATAACGCGTCCACCGACGGTACACTCGATGTGGCTCGCCAACTTAAAGAGCAATATGCCCGGTTCGACTTCATCCACCTCGACCAGAAAGGCCGGGGGCGTGCCCTGCGTAAGGCCTGGCTCGACAGTCCGGCCGACATCCTTAGCTACATGGACGTCGACCTCTCGACGGAGATCGAAAAGTACCCGACGCTGGTCCGCTCGATAGCCGAGGAGGGATATGACCTCTCGACAGGCAGCCGCCTGGCGCGCGGGGCAAGCACCACCCGCTCCTTCAAGCGGGAGTTTATCTCGCGCTTCTACAACCTGATCATTAAAGCGATCATGTGGACAAAGTTCAGCGATGCGCAATGCGGCTTCAAGGCGATCAGCCGCCGCGCCTGCGACGTGCTCGTACCGCTTGTGAAGGACAATGAGTGGTTCTTCGATACCGAACTGCTCGTTCTCGCCGAGAAGAAGGGCTACCGCATCAAGGACATCCCGGTGAAGTGGATCGAAGACCCCGATACGAGGGTCAAGCTCGCAAAAACCATTACAGATGACCTGCGCGGACTGTGGCGCCTCCGCAGACATCCAATTCCTTGACGCGCTGACGCCACAACGTCAGGTCCTGTTCGTTTAGTCCAACGCGAGACGCGGAGGCGTTTCCGGGTTGCTGTCCAGTTGGGCGACGTTGTGATGCTGATGCCATTGGCGGACACGCATCGCCACGCAGTCCGGGTCATCCTCGATCAAGAATATGTCCAGATCCTTGCCGCCAATCAGTCCTTGCGACAGCAATCGATCCTTCATCCACTGCACCAGCCCCTGCCAGTAGTCCGAGCCGAAAAGAATCACCGGGAAACGGTGGATCTTGCCAGTCTGCAGCAGGTTCAGTGTCTCGAACAGTTCGTCAAGCGTCCCCATGCCGCCGGGCATCAGGACGAACGCTGTGGCGTACTTCACCAGCATGACCTTGCGGACGAAAAAATACTTGAAAGTGACCGACTCCGTCGTGTACCTGTTCGGCGGCTCCATGTTCCGGAGAGTGATGTTCATTCCCAGCGATTGGCCCCCGGCTTCGAACGCACCCCGGTTAGCGCCTTCCATCACCCCCGGACCGCCGCCGGTGATTACTGCGAAACCGGCCTTTGCGAGCGCCGTTCCTACCTGTCTGGCTCTCTCGTAAATGGGCGAGCCGGGCTTCACACGAGCCGAGCCATATACGGTAACTGCGGGCGGGACGCCCTTCATCGCGCGAAACCCGGCAACAAATTCTGCTCGCACGCGCTCCAACCACTCGCTGTCGTGCTCGGAGAGTTGTTCGATCGCGATCTCGCGCTGCCCCGGTGCGTGGCCTGAACCGGTGCGGACGGCTCCGCGCGTCTCAGAAGTGCCGTTGGTCGCGCCATTCGTCACTGGTGCGAGCGTTCTAGAACGGCGGTAAGCGGGATGCTGTCCTCGGCTCGCCCGCTGCGACGCCGCAGACTGCCTTCCGCCTGCCGTTCGGCGTGGTACGAACTGCGCACAAGCGGACCCGATTCGACGTGCCTGAAGCCGAGAGCCCTCGCTTCCGCAGCGATCTCGTCAAACTCTTCAGGAGTGTAGTAGCGTGCCATCGGCAAGTACTTCGGTCCGGGACGCAGGTACTGGCCCACCGTCAACACATCACAGTGAACGGAACGTAGATCGGTCAGTACCGCCGACAACTCGGCCCGTGTCTCACCGAGCCCGACCATTACGCCACTTTTCGTGATCGTTTCTGGGTCGAGGTCCCTTGCCCGCTGCAGCAACTCCAGGGCCCGCTGATAGCTGCCCCTCGGCCGGGCACGGCGGTACAACCTGGGCACCGTCTCCGTGTTGTGGTTCAAAATTTCCGGCTGGGCAGCCATCACCGTTGCCAGCGCATCCCAGTTGCCAAGAAAGTCAGGCGTCAACACTTCGATTGTCGTGGTCGGCGACAGTCTGCGGATCCAACGAATCGTCTCGGCGAAAATGGCCGCGCCGCCATCCGGCTGATCGTCTCGATCTACAGATGTGACCACTGCGTGCGTCAGTGCCAGCGCCTGCACCGCGCGAGCCACACGCTGCGGCTCCTGACGATCCAGCGCTGCGGGCCGCCCGGTGGTGATTGCACAGTAGCCGCACGCCCGCGTGCAAATGTCGCCCAGAATGAGGAAGGTCGCCGTTCCGGCTTCCCAGCACTCGCCTACGTTTGGGCAATGCGCCTCTTCGCAGACCGTGTGCAGGTTCTGCGAACGCATAAGATTCTTCAGCCGCACGTAGTTTGGTCCACCAGGAAAGCGAACTTTCAGCCACGAAGGCTTCGGTTCGCGCGTCACGACGGAGACGGGAATCACACGTGACTCCAGGGCCGGGAGCGCTTGAACGTCGTCCATCTTTCTGACTCCTGCGCCCCTATTGTAAGCCGTGGCGCAATCGCTCGGGCGGCAGATGCTGCTTATGTCACCGATCGCGATCTGTTACAGGGTCCGTTACAGACGGGCGGCGCCGCCAGGTAATACCATCGCTCGGGGCCATTGGAGCGTGACGCTCGGGCCGGCATGCGGATGGAGTTATGGCAAAGCTGACCACGGACGGAAGTGCAGAGGGCGCCGGCGGCGGCGGGGTGGGGCGGCAGGCCGGAGCCTTCGCGTACAGCGATGCACCACCAGAGATCGGCCGCATCGCCATAATGACGCTGGCCCACTTCGTCAACGACTCGTACGGTCAGTACCTGCCCATCCTGCTGCCGCTCCTCGCAGTGCAGCTGGGTTTCGATCTTGGCAGCGCGGGCGTGATCGTCACCGCCTACACGATCACCTCATCTATTATTCAGCCGCTGCTGGGCCATTTCGCCGACCGCCACACGACACGCTATATCTCCGTCGTCGGGCTAGCGCTCACGGCGGTCGCTGGCTCGCTGCTGGGTGTTTCAACCAGTTTGCCGATGCTGGCGCTTTTTGCCGTGCTCGCCGGGCTCGGTACTGCTACCTATCATCCACAGGCCGCTGCGATGGTCGTTGCAGTCGCAGGACGCCGCAAGCCAACGATGATGTCGATTTACCTGGTGGGCGGCAGCATCGGCTTTGCACTGGGACCGAAGATCGTTAGCCAGGTGGCGGCGCACCACCTCAACGCCACGCCGCTACTGATGATTCCCGGCCTGATCATGGCGGTGGCGCTGGCCGCCTTCGCGCCGCGGAACTGGTCGCCCAGCGGCCTGCATGGCGAAATGCCGTCCCTCTGGCGGGTGCTGTACGAGCATCGTCGCGTGCTCGCCGTCCTGTTGGGCGTCGTAGTGCTGCGATCGTGGACTCAGACCGGGATCAACACCTTCCTGCCATTCCTCTACAAACACCAGGGTCACGCCGCCGGATACGCAGCGAATGTGTTGACCGTGTTCGGCCTGACCGGCGCATTCGGCGGACTGCTCGGTGGCTATCTGGCGGAGAAACTTGGTCAAAAGCCGGTGATCGTCGTCTCTCTGTTGGCCGCAGGGCCGCTGCTCATCGCGCTCCCGCATCTCGACGGGCTGCCGCTCTACGTCGTTGCCGGGCTAAGCGGCATCCTCCTGCTTTCCAGCTGGAATGTGCTGACCGTCAAGGGGCAGATTCTTCTCTCCAAAAACGTCGGCATGGCTTCCGGACTGATGCTTGGCTTTTCCATCGGGCTGGGTGGGATTGGCACGATCCCGATGGGATACGTCGGTGATCGGTTGGGCGTACTGCCGATCCTCGTCTTCACCGCCCTGCTTGCGCCGCTCGCCGGCCTGCTGGCGATCATCCTGCCCGAGTAATGTGATCGGCGAAGATGCCGGGTCGCAGCTTCCTGCTAAGGTACAAACAACAAGATGAGCAGCATTACTCAAGAACCGATCGACGCCGAGCAGCGACCAACAGCGCGGCGCAGGCCGTGGTACCGCGATGCTCTCTGGCAGCTCTTCATCGCCGCCTGCGGTTATGTCGCGTATTCAGTTAGCGTTGGCGCAGTGCAATGGTTGGGTGCCGACAAAGCCCGTGAGTCAATCGCCATCGCCAATGCTGGCCACATCATCGATTTTGAGCGCATGGCGGGCATCTTCCGCGAACAGCGGCTGCAGGCCGTCATTGTTGACAATGACGCGCTCATGCAGGTGTTCAATTCCATTTACATGTGGGCACATCTGCCGCTGATCATCCTGATCGCCGTCTGGCTGTACTGGCGCCACAGGCCACACTTCCGCGTCACCCGCAATGCGCTGCTGGTTTCGGGTGCGATCGCACTGCTCATCTTTCAGGTCTTTCCGGTCGCGCCGCCTCGACTCATGCCCGGCCTTCACTTTGTGGACACAGCCGCCAGAGTTTCCGGCGTTTACGACACGGTTGAGCCAAAAGTCTTTTTCAATCCGTACGCTGCCGTGCCGAGCATGCACGTAGGCTGGGTGCTGATAATGGGCCTGACCATCTGGCAGTTTGCCGGAGAACACCGCCTCGCCTGGATGGGGCTGGCTCTGCCTTTTCTGATGGCAATCGCGGTGATCGTGACCGGCAACCACTATTTCTTCGATGTCGTTACCGGCATCCTCGCGTCGCTTGCAGGTCTCGGTATCGCTCAATACGCTGAGCGGCGGATCTACTCTCGGACGCGTGAATCGGGGCGCACGGCGCACAGCTTGCGACGGGCAACACTGGCCGCTCCGGGCGAAGATTGATTCGCCGGCCCTATGTAGCAGTAGCTACTGATAGGCCCCGGTGCCGAGCATCTCGGGCAGTGTGACGAACCGATAGCCCTCGCTACGAAGAGTCTCGATTATCGCAGGCAGCGCCGCGACCGTCTGGCTTCGGTCCGATCCGTGGCGCGTTTCGTCGCCGTCGTGAAGCAGGATGATGGAGCCCGGTCGTACGCCGGCCAACACCTTTGCTTCGATTCGCTCAGGCGTGTTCGGGCGTTGCCAGTCGTAGCCTTCCGAGTCCCAATTGACCGTCAGCAAACCTTCGCTTGCCACCTTTTTCAGCTGCCAGGGCGTGTGGATTCCGGCCGGCGGCCTGAAGAAACGCGGTGTCACGCCGGTCGCGGTTTTGATCGCGTCCTGGGCCCGTTCCAACTGCGAGTAACGGAAATCTACGGCGGTGGCGATACGGGAGTGATCCCACGAGTGATTGGCGATCACGTTGCCGCCGCTGACGATGCGCCGGGCTGCATCAGGGTAGGTTTCCACGTTGACGCCGACGGCAAAGAATGTCGCGTGGACACCCTCGCTGTCGAGCACGTCGAGGATCTGCGAGGTGTAGGGCTCGTTTGGGCCGTCGTCGAAAGTCAGTGCCACGACTTTTTCGTCTTCGGGACCGTGTAAGACGATCTTGCCGTATACCTGCGAGGTCGGGCTGATCGCCATGTAGGCGCAGGTGCCCGCCAGCGCAAGCACCGGCAGCGCCGGCAACAGGGCGGCAGCGGCGCGCCTCCGGCGGCGCATCTCGACGGCCCAGCCGTCGGGGATGCGAATGTCGGCTGCTGACATTATTCTCTCCCTGCCCAGCGCCGCGGTCAGCTGCTGCCGGGCGTAAAACGTCAAGGCGCGAAGTGTGCCCTCACCGTGAAAGCGACGCCCGGACGTACGCATGCTCGAACTGATACGCCGCGCACCACCGTACGGCTTCAGAATCGATAGCACGCGGCTGTCCCCGTTCAGTGGCAGGTTCAGCGCAAAGCCGCCGGCATCACGCAACATGCCAGCATTCACGGCAAAATTGCAGCCATTGAGGACCGAGAGACGCCCCGTCAGCACCCACCACAGCCAGATGAAAAAGTTTTGGAGTGGCGCGACAATCTGCATCAGTAGAGGGGCTTTAGGAAAGCGCATCGGCCCGGACACAACTGCGGTGCCGGGGTGTGCCGCATAGGCAGCGGCGATCGACTCTATCCAGTCCGGCGGCGCTTCAGAGTCCGCATCGGTGTGCGCCACGATCTCGCCGAGCGCTGCATCCTGTCCGGCCTGACGGGCGAAGGTTAGTCCCTGTCTGGCCTCGAAGACGACGCGGACTCCCAGCGCTTCGGCCACCTGCGCCGTCTCATCGGTTGAGTTATTGTCAACAACAATGATTTCGTACGGAACCGACGTATCCTGCCGCTGAAGCGCAGTAATGCAGCGCTCTAACCACAGTTGCTCGTTGTATGCGGGCACAACCACTGAAATCAGCGGGCGGGCCGCGTTCACCTGCGTCACTGTCAAATCCCGGTTTTCAAGTACAGGCGTGAGTATCTCCCGCTTTCTATAGCATACTTTTAACACTCCGTCATCGTCGGCGGCCCGGATCGCATGAACACGCATGAGCCATACTTTCGTACGGTGTTCGAAAATGCCTGTTCCCGATGCCCCCCCTCAAGCCGGGCGCCAGTGCGTCCCGCCGGGCGTATCTTCCAGCACGACGCCGAGTTCCGCCAGCCTGGAGCGAATCTGATCGGAGAGCTGGTACTGCTTTGCCGTCTTGAGCGCCTGTCGGGTCTCGATCAGGAGTTCAATGAACGGCGCCGCGTCTCCGGCCTCAGAGTCATGCCCCTCCAGGCGCAAGCCGAGAACGCCGGCAAGCTCTATCAGCACGCTGCGCAGGTTCGCCGTTGTTCCGCCTTCGTCACGCGCCCGATTGATCTCCTTCGCCAGGTCGAAAAGTACCGCTAGCGCCTGCGGCGTATTCAGATCATCGTCGAGCGCCGCTATGAAACGCTCTCGGAAGCGAGCGGGGTCCTGGCCCGCTTTGCCGGAACTCGCCGCTCCATCCGCGGCACCTGCGGCCGTCCGAAGCCGCTCTGCGCCCCGCTTTGCCGCGTCGAGGGCTTCGTCCGTCGAAAGCAGAGGGCTCCGATAGTGAGAGCCGAGCACGAACACGCGCAGGCCGTCGGCGCCCCAACGCTCCAGGGCATCCCTGATGCTGAGAATGTTACCCAGCGATTTGCTCATCTTTTCGCCACCCAGCCGCAGGTGGGCGTTGTGAACCCAGATGTTGACGAATGGCCGTTCCCCCGTGAAGCCCTCCGTTTGGGCGATCTCGTTCGTGTGATGGGGAAAGATCAGGTCTTCGCCGCCGCCGTGGATGTCAATCCGCGGACCGAGATAGCGCAGCGACATCGCGGAG
>JBBRGK010000045.1:0-12485 GCA_038240805.1 Dehalococcoidia bacterium
CTGGTCCCAGTCGCGCAACGGCACTTCCAGTCCGGTGGTGACCATTGCGCCGACGTTGAGGGTGAAGTTGCCGACCGTGTTGCCGATCGCGGCAATCGAGCGCGACAGCATCTTGTAGGTTACGTGCCCGGTGAGAATATGACCCAGTTCACGACCGAAGGCGAAGACCAGCTCGTCGTCGGTCAAGAGGTCGAGCAGGCCGGTGTCAACCACGATGAAGGGTCGTTCATGACCGACGGTCTGCATGCCGGACTCGTTGTGTCCGAGATAGAGGTCGGGCACGCGGATATCGAGCGCCCGTGCTGCCCGATCGAGCAGTCGCCACAGCGGAGCACCCTGGCCGGCGCCGATCTGTACCGCCTGGGCGCCCATCTCGAGCGCCATCGCCTGGCCGACACCCATATTCACGAAACGCGAGTAGACGAAGTCAAGCCCTTTGAGCACACGCACGTGTCCCATGCGGCCGCCATCGCGCGGGTCGGTGAATGCGCGGGCGTCGATGCCGGGAAAGGTGCGATCCGGCCGGGCGCCCGCGCTCAGATCTTGGTCTCTGCCGGTGTCTGACTGCTCTCCGTAGGCAACGACCGGCACGGGCTGTGGGTTACCGGCGGGCGAGGACGGCGGCTGCCTCGCGCCGCTGAGCGGATGCGAGTCCGGCGGGCGCTGCATGTGTTCCTCGGTCAGAGCTGGCCTGTGGTCATCCTGTGATGTAGCGGCGTATTGAGATTGCGAATCTCAGCGTAGCGGCTGCGCTGCATCTCGTATAGTGAAAGGCGCCCGCAGCAGCACGGATCGGAGTTCTCTCATAAAAATCTACACAAAGACCGGAGACCGGGGCGAGACGGGACTGTTTGCCGGGGGCCGTGTGCCCAAGGACCATCTGCGCGTCGAAACGTACGGTACCGTGGACGAACTAAACGCCGTGATCGGTCTTGCTCGAACGCAACTGCAGGACGCGGAGGTAGACGCTGCCCTGCACCGGATCGAGAGCGAGCTATTCAGTCTGGGCGCCGATCTCGCCACGCCGCTCGATGCAGGTTCGGCCAGGGTGGTGCGCATGGATGAGCCTATGGTGGAGCGGCTGGAGCAGGAGATCGATCGGTTCGAAGAGGAGCTGCAGCCGTTGACGCACTTCATACTGCCCGGTGGCTCAGTCGGGGGCGCCACGCTTCACTTCGCCCGCACGGTCTGCCGCCGCGCCGAGCGACACGCGGTCGGCCTGGCGCGCGAGGCATCGATCAACAACGCCGCTATGCGCTATCTCAACCGGCTCTCAGACTGGCTCTTCGTCGCCGCGCGGCTCGTCAACACACGCGCCGGTCAGCCAGAGGAGCGCTGGATCTCGCCGGTCGAGGGCAGGCAGAAACAGAGCAATGAGGCTGAAAGTACATAGATGGTCATTAGATTCGATACTATACGACGGAACTATCTGCAGGATGTGCTCTGCCCATGCCCGTGATTCTCTCCGACGCCGACCTCGCTGCCAACGCCGCCGGGCGCTCGATGACGATGCCCCTCGCCGGGCTGCGGGTGATCGATGCCGGGCAGATCATCGCCGGGCCGTTCGGACCGACCTTGCTGGCAGACTTCGGTGCCGACGTGATCAAGATTGAAGAGCCTTCGCTCTTCGGCCGCGAGCTGGCGCCCGTCGTCGCCCTCGGCCGCGCGGTTGAGTCACGTAACAAGCGATCCGTCACGCTCGACCTGCGCACCGCCCGTGGACAGGATCTGTTGCGCAGCCTGGCCGCAGTCTCCGACGTGCTGGTGGAAAACTACACGCCCGGCACGATGGAAAAATGGGGCCTGGGGCCGGACGACCTCTTCTCCATCAACCCACGCCTCGTGTATGTACGTGTCTCCGGCTTCGGCCAGACGGGACCGTATCGTCGCAAGGGCGGCTACGACCGGGTGGCGATGGCGGTGGGCGGACTGCTGCACGTGACCGGCGAGCCGGACGGCGCGCCAGTGCATCCCGGCTATATGCTCGCCGATCACCTTGCCGGAACGTTCAACGCGCTGGGAGCCATGATGGCACTGTACTGGCGCGACGCGATGGGCGGTCAGGTGGGACAGGTCGTGGATGTCTCCCTGTTCGAGCCGATGTTCCGCATGTCGCACAACATCGCTGGCGAGTTCGGCAACAGCGGCAAGGTGCGGCAGCGTGCCGGCAACACTCGCAACTGGACCGTGCCCGGCGACCAGTTTCGCACGGCGGACAACAAGTGGGCGCTGATTATCGCGCCTTCAGACAGGCTGTTCATTCGCCTCTGCCTGGCGATGGACCGCGCCGATCTGACCGCCGACCCGCGCTTCTCCCAGGTGCAGAACCGTCAGCAGCACGCCGATGAGATCCACGCCGAGATCCGGCGCTGGGTTGCCGAGCGGACACTGGCCGACGTGATCATGCTATTGGATGATGCGCAGGTTCCGGTCGGCCCAATCTACAGCATCGCGGAGATATTCGATGACCCACAGTACGCCGAACGCGAGGATATCCTCGAGATCCCCGATCGTCACCTCGGTCGCGCCGCCATGCCTGGTATCGTGCCGAAGCTCTCACGCACTCCAGGCGCCATCCACAGCCCGGCTCCCTCCACCGGCGAGAACAACGCCGACATCTACGGCGGCCTGCTGGCGCTGTCAGCGGACGAGATCGAGGGTCTGCGGACCGACCGGGTGATCTGAAGCACTCTCAGACAGCGGCTGCCCTTTTGTCCCAAAAAGCTGATCAGACAAGCTCGATGCGTTCTCCCCAGGCGGGAATCGAAACCGGCCAGCCAAGCTCGCTGGTGATGCGAGCTGCAAGGGCGGTGGCAGAGGCAGGCTCACCGTGGACGAGGAAGATACGGCGCGGCGGCTGGGCGGCGCTGCGCAGCCAGCGAATCATTTCGCCACGGTCGGCGTGAGCCGAAAGACCGCTGACTTCGATGATCTTCGCCTGCACCGGGACATCGTGGTGAAACATGCGAACAGACTGCGCCCCGCTTAGCAGAATGCGGCCGAGCGTGCCTTCGCCCTGGTAGCCGACGAACAGCACCGTCGCGCGTGGATCGCCGAGGTGATGTTCGAGGTGCCGCAGGATCCGGCCGCCGGTTGCCATGCCGCTGCCGGCGATGATGAACATCGGCTCGCTGGCGTCATTCAGCGCTTTCGACTGTTCAATCCCTTCCACGATCCGGAGATCGTGCGGATCAAGCGGCACTGATCCCGACCGGATGCGCTGCTGCATCTCTTCATCGAAGTCGTCGCAGTCCCGCTCAAGCACCTTCGTCGCCCCCGAAGCGAGCGGTGAATCAATATAGACGGGCAGGGTCGGGATCGTGCCCTGGTCCTCCAGCTTTCGCAGCACGTACAGCAGCTCCTGCGTGCGGCCCACGGCGAAGGCGGGGATGAGGATCGGCCCGCCGCTCTGCAGCGCCTGCCTGATTGCATCGCCGAGCAGCTGTTCCGCTGAACCCTGGGGATGATCACGGTCGCCGTATGTGGATTCAAGCACGATGTAATCGGTGGGCGGCGGCGCCTCGGGATCGGGCAGGATCGGCGCTCCGTAGCGGCCGAGGTCACCGCTGAACAGGACGCGACGTCGCTCGCCGTTCGCGGCCGGCGCATCCACAAGCACAAGGCTAGAGCCAGGAATATGCCCCGCGCGGTACAGCGTTACATTGGCACCCGGGGCACCAGGGATGGGTGAAAAGGGGGCATGGTACGCGATTGGTTTGAAACGCCTGGAGGCTGCGTTCGCGTCGGCCTCGGTATATAGCGGTGGATGTTCCGGGTTGCCGTCGTGGTTGCGGTCGGCGTCATGTTCCTGGATGCGGCCTGAGTCGGCCAGCAGGAGAGTGCACAGCTCAACCGTCGCCTCCGTGGCATACGGTGTCCCCTGCCAGCCATCGCGCACCAGCAACGGCAAAGCGCCGGAGTGGTCCAGGTGTGCGTGCGTCAGCACCAGAGCCCCCGCTGCCAGAACCTCGGGCTCGGGTTGCACCAGGTTGCGGTCCTCTAACTCTCTGCCGCCCTGGAAGAGACCGTAGTCGATCAGCAGGCCGCTGCCGTCAGGCAGAGTGAGCAGATGCCGCGAGCCAGTGACCGTGCCCGCCGCACCCAGTGCTCGAAAACTCAGTCTTCCTGCCATCGCAGCGGAGGTCTGCATGCCGTCAGCCATCTTGGTCCTCATTTGGTGGGTGTTGGGTTGTTGAAACAGTACGGGAGTGCGCAGCACCAGCATGCGTTGATAAAGATGTACGCGCTATGTACCGTCGGGATGATTGGCCGCAGCTTCGCATCGCCGCGCCGTACAATCGAGTCTCACCGCAGTTCCGTCGCCCCGCCCGGATGGAGCATCGTTAGCCGCTGGACAGACCAAACCGCACTATCAGCGCTGGAGCGTCGCTTTGGAGATCGCGATCCGGTCGATTGCGGAAGCCGAACGAGCGCGGCGGGACTTTGTCTTCCGCACCGCTTTTGCCCTGCAGGAACGGTTCGCCGCACCGGCGCCGGGTCTGCCTGCCGTGCAGAGCAGCGATGATCCGGCGCAGACGCTGGCCGCCTTTGCCGACGGCGAGCTTGCCGCCTGCATGATCACGCTGCCGCTCGTCACCTGGATCAACGGCGGCCCTCTGCCTCTGGGCGGCGTATCTGCGGTGGCGTCGTTGCCCGAGTACCGGCGGCTGGGACTGACGGGTGCGATGCTGCGCCGGGCGCTGGCGGACATGCGCGACCGGGGAGAGGTGCTATCGGGGCTATTTACCCCGCACCTGCCGCTCTATACCCGCTACGGGTGGGAGCCCGCGTCACAGAGCCGCTCCCACAGTTTTGCGACCAGGCAGGTCGCGCTGCGCCAGGCGGTGCCGGTTCAGGGCCGCTACCTGCGCGTCGCTGCGGATGACTGGCAGCGACTCGATACAATCTGGCGGCGCTTCATCACTGACCCGGCGCTCGCGAACTGCCAGATCGAGCGCGACGAGCAGTGGTGGCGCAACAGTGTCTTTAACGAGCACGACGGCGTTGCCGGCCGCGACCTGATCGCCTGGGCGGACGACCATGGCGAATGGCAGGGCTGGCTCTGCTTCCGCGAAGACGATCTGCGCCCGGCCGTGTACGGCACCCGGCTGACGGTGCGGGAGCTGGTCGCCTGCACGCCGGCGGCAATGCAGCAGTTGATTGCTTTCCTGCTGCGCCACGATCGCGCCGCCGAGGTGCTGTACGAGGCCGGTGATGATCTCTTTCGCTCGATGCTTAACGATGCCTCGACGGTGCGGACCGTGGTACGCGAAAGGCTGCTGCTGCGGGTGGTCGATCTGCCCGCCGCGGTGGCTTTACGTCGCACCACGTCGCCGCGACAAATGCATGTGCGGATCGAAATCGAAGACCGTGATGCGCCCTGGAACGCCGGCACCTGGCTGATCGAGTCGGTCCGTGGCCGGATCCAGGCAACCCGAAACGACGCCGCTCCGCAGGCGAGCATGAGCATCAACGGCTTCGCCACGCTGTTCAACGGCTACTTCTCTGCGGCAGACGCTGCCCGCGCCGGATTGCTCCAGACCGATGACCCGGCCGCCGTGCCGCTGTTGGGCGAGATCTTTGCTCTCAGCGCCCTCCCACATATGAACGACGGGTTTTAGGCACGAGAGGCTACGCTCGCTCCTCAGGGGATCGACTCGGGGCGGGCGGTCCTAGCCGAGCGCCACGCCCGTGGACGTGCAGGCGGCGCAGCGACCATAGACCTCCAGCCAATGGCCTTCGACGGTGAAGCTTGTGCGCTGGACGATCTCATTCACCAGTGAGGTGACATCACAGGCGGTGAAATCCTGCACCGCGCCGCACGCGGAGCAGACGAGGTGGTGGTGATGTCCGTGGCGGCTCCAGCGGTAGCGCAGATCGCCGTCATCACGCAGCACGCGGCAGAAGATGTTGAGCTCCACCAGCAGCTTGAGCGTACGAAAGACGGTCGCTCGGCCGATGCCGGGCAGCCGCTGCGCGATTTCATCGCCGCTAAACTGGTCGCCTGCGGCAGCGGCGGCAGCCAGCACAGCCCGGCGTGGCGCGGTAATGCGGTGGCCACTCTGTTCGATCCGCTCGATCGTGCGTCCCAGCACGGGACTGCCCGGCTGGTCGACGTCCTCGCTGCTGAATGAAGCGTTCATACGATTAGTCGATCCGCCAGGGAGATCTCCGGCGCCCCGCAGCCCACCGAAGTTGGCAGGATGTCCCGGCAGTGGACCGATTCTGCCGGAGCCTCAGCACGATAGGCCGGCAACGATGTTGCTGGTGTTACTCGCTTCCATCCTAATGTATGTATCGCCGTCACTGCCGGGAGGACCAAGCGCGTCACCAAAGAGGTTGCTATAGATCTTCACGCCCGCATCGGCGGCGATCTGCTGTTCCAGCTTCGGGTTGACGCTGGTCTCGGTGAAAATCGCGCAGACGTGCTGCGCCTTTATCTTCTTAATCAGATCCTCGGTGTCGCGAGCACTCGGTTCGCTGTTGGTGTCCAGCGAGGGGATAACCGCGCCGACAACCGCGATTCCATAACGGGCGGCGTAGTAGCCAAACGCGTCGTGATTCGTCACCAGCTTGCGGTTTGCCTCTGGCACCGCGCTGATCTGGCCGCGAATCTGGGCATCGAGCTGATCAAGTTGCCGGCCGTACGCATCCGCGTTCTGCTGGTAGACCGCAGCGTTGGCCGGGTCGCGCTTGACCAGCGCATCGCGGATGTTGCCCACCATGATCTTAGCGTTGTGCGGGTCGTGCCAGATATGCGGGTCGACGGTCTTGCCCTCCGTGCGCAGGGTCACGCCATGCGAGGTGTCGATTATGGGAATCGCCGCCGGCACGCCATTGAGGAAGCGGACGAAGCCGCTTTCGAGACCGGCGCCGTTCTTGAACACGATGTCGGCGCTGTTGAGCTTCTGCACATCGGCCGGCTTCGGCTCGAACTCGTGCGCATCCTGATTGGCGGCGATCAGGTTGACGACGGTGATCCGGTCGCCGCCGACGTTGTGCAGGAAATCGGCGACCTGAGTGGTTGTGCCCACAACCGCAAGCTGCTTGCCTGCGGCAACGGGCTTGATATTCGATGGCGCGGTTGTCCGTCCCGTGCTGCTGCTGTCACTCTTGCTGCAGCCTGTTGCAACCAGCCCGATGAGAAGGAGAATGAGCGCGGCGACCGTGAATGACCGCCAGTGGGAAGATCGCATATCTGCGTGGCTCCTTGAATCGGCCGGTATGCTCCAACCGCTATTGACACTAAGTATCAATAAAGCAGGGATGACAGTCAAGTAGACCCGGCAGACGGCGAACCGGCAAACGGTGGCTCCTGCAAGGCTGTGCTAAAGCCCTCTGCGCGGATACGATAGCGGACGATGAACCTGCTCACCCCGCTCCCCGCAACTCGTCAGATCGCTACGGCCACCCACCGAACGCAACGCCGCTACCTCGCATGGAGCATGATCGTGCTCTGCCTGGGCCTCGCTGCCTGCGGAGGCACGGCCCGCGGCGCTGAGAAGAGCGTATCGTCGCCCCGGATCACGCTTGCCACGCCAACACCACGGGGCAAGCCAGCGCCAGCGCCTCCACCTGGACGGACGCCGACCCCGGTTTCAAACACCGGTGCACAGCCAGCCACCCTGCAGCCGGCCGGGGCGCTGCCGATCGAGCCGCTGCAGATGTGTCTGGTCACCCGCGACCGTGGCGTCCCGGCTACCTACGTCCCACCGGACCTGGTAACCCTCCCCACAAGCGCCCATGTGCGTGCCGGTGTCCAGATGCGGCGGGAGCCCGCGCAGGCGCTTCTGGCGCTCTTGCAGGCGGCGGAGATCGAGGGGCAACAGTTGATCGCGATCTCCGGCTACCGCTCCTACGAGGAGCAGCAGGCGGTGCTGGACCAGGAGATCAAGACGTTCGGGCCGGCGCAGGCGCAGCGGCAGGTGGCGCCACCGGGCCACAGTGAGCACCAGGTGGGAGTCTCCGTCGATGTGCTCTCCGAGCGCGACCCCAATGACCTGACGTCTTCATTCGGTGACTCGCCCGAGGGCCGGTGGCTTGCGGCGCACTCGCCCCGTCTCGGCTTCGTGGTCAGCTACCCCGCCGGAAAAGAGACGGTCACCGGATACATCTATGAACCGTGGCACGTCCGCTACGTCGGCTTCCCCTGGGCGCAGCAAATAACGGCGTCCGGCCTGACCGTCACCGAGTTCCTCGCCCAGCACGGCATGGCCGGCTGCTAAGTTCATGTTCAATATTCGTGGCCCGGCTCGATACCAGTTTACAGAGGTCCTCGATGATTGAGCCCAGGTATTGGTCTTTAGTGGTTCTTCATCGTCATGGCTCGATGATTATCTCGCGGCCGTGGTCAAGGGTCAGGGTGAAGAACTGCAGAACCCGGAGGCCGATGATAGTCTCGCTGCCCAGCTCGGTTATCAGGACAGATACAAGGCGCGTGCTGCCGATACGCAGTTCGCCGCGGTAGGCGGGAGCAGTGATGGGTGAGCCATCAGCCAGCCGAAGGGTAACCCGGTGCGTTGATGGTTGGCCGTTGGCGAAGGACCCTGCGGGGACCACGACGAATCCGGTATAGCCAGTATCTACCAGAGCTTCGGTTTCAAGGGGTTGTGAGGATGGGGTTTTGGCAACCGTGACGGCGATATAGGGAATGCGCCGACTCACAACGCGCCTCTGATTCAGCGCCATGTGTCGATGGCGATATCGCCGACCTTAAACAGAAAATTCCCTGGCGGCAAATCCTGCTCGGCTTTATCCAGCAACTCCGGAAGAGTGGACGCCAGAACAATCTGGCCATCCTCTGAGACGGCGATGTACTCGCCCTCGTGGTCTTTTTCCAGCGGCTTGACATACCGCTGATACAGGTCTTTGGATTGCCTCGTTAATGCTGCGGTGTCTTCTATCATGGTTCTCACCTTCATATGGCGTGGTCGCATTATCCCACAGTCGGGAGGCCGGTGACGCCGCCAGATTGCACCAGCAGGTCTTCCAGCTCGGCCTGCCATTCGAGGGCCGCGCGACGCTTTTCGCGCGTATCGGCAAGCTCTTCGTAGATCGCCTGGCCCCAGTGCAGGTGCTCCTCTTCTTCCAGCAGGATGTGGCGCAGGATGCGCACCGTGGGAGCATCGCAAACCTGGTCCGTGACCAGGCTGTGATGGCGATAGTAGACGGCAAGATGTGTCTTGAGAACCCGGTAGAGGCCGACCAGCCGCAGAAGCGGCTCGCGCTGAAGCTGCATCGCCTCAACGAACTTGAGGAACGCTTCGTTCGGCGGCTCGGCTTTGTAGGAACTTCTCAGGGTTGGCGGTGACTCAATGTCGGCGCCATCAGTGATGCGCAGTTCGGGCAGACGCTGTCCCAGCCAGAAGGCGTGCACCGAATCCTGATAGCAGTGCTCGCCGAGGCCGAACTTGACCTTTATCTGCGGCATCGTCGAGGTCCAGGCGCCTTCGGTGGTCATGCAGACGTTTTCGGCAAAGCGGTAGTGCAAAAGCCGGCGGGCGCTCTCGTCTACCGAGAAGGCGCCGCCTACCTTGCGCGGATCGATACAGAGTTCGGGCATAGACCGCTCTTTCTATTGGCTGAGTTGAATTGATGAATTGAGTTAGGGCACAACCGCCGTTGCACGGATCGCGGCGACTTTCTGCGCGGCGATCTCGGCTCGGGCGCGGCGCTGCTGTTTTACCTGCCGCTCGCGCCTGGCCCAATCACGAGCCTTCTGCTTTGCCGCCTCAAGCTCGATCGGTTCGTGAACATACGTCGTGTCATGACTGATCACGTGAACCGGGCAGACGTTGGCGCAAATGCCGCAATCGATACAGCCCGCCGGGTCGATTACGTGCGTCCGGTGCCCCGTCATGAAAAACGAGATCGTGTCAGTCGGACACGTGCGCCGGCACCAGCCGCAGTTGATGCAGCCTTCCAGTTCAATGCGATAGGTCATCCGCGGAGTTGCTCCTCGAAAAGCGACGCCGGACCCCCGTCCGGCCGGCAAGGTGTGCGGTCTGATGGTTTCATGTGGCAAGCCGATAAACGAGCGCCTGCTACTGCCCGCCGCCCAGCGCGGCAGTGGCCCGGTCCGTCTCTTCGGCAAAGAACTGGCGGATCTCTTCCTGCTGCTGACCGTTGAGCTGACCGCGGATCATCTCGAACTTCGCGTGCGCCCGCAGCGCCCGCTGCTCCTGCTTCGGATCGCCGGCGCAGAGCTCACGCACGAAGAAGTCGCCGATCGCCGTGTGGGTCACTTCGTCGGCCCAGTTATAGTCGTAGACGTGCTGCATCAGGTCATCGCCGATCCGCTTGCCCAGTTCGCTGGTCTCCTGGAATAGCGTCAGCGCCTGTCCTTCCAGCGATACGTTGGTCGTTTCAAGGCTGATGAGCGGATCCTGGGGATTATCGCCCAGCATCAGTTCCATCATTGAGCGCATCTGGCCGCCACCGCCGCCGAGGGTATCAGGGTACTCTTCGATTCTGCCGCCGTAGCTCTCCAGCAGGCCGAGAGCGAGCTGCGCGTGGCGCACTTCATCCCAGGTCTGCCGGGCCATCGCCATGATCAGCTCTGCCGGCACGTGCCAGTCCTGCCACTCAGCGACCTTGCGGCTGAATGCATCAACCCCGGCGAACTCGGCGCTGGCGATCCCGCATACCATCGCTTTGCGGAACTCTATGTTGTCCGGGTCGGCGGCCACCAGGTCGCGCAGCACACCAATCTCGAAGTTCGCCGCATCCCCGAGCTTCACCGCGAGCGCATCTTTTTCTGCGGGCGAAAGGGTCATCGCCGGGCGGTAGGGAGGCTCACGGCGCGAAACGCTGTTCTGAAGCTGCTGATTGAGCGGTGAAACGGCTACCATCGTCTCTCTCCTGCCTGTAGGCTGCCTCTGGCCTCCGCGCGGCTTCTGCGCCATGCGGTGCGTCGAGTATACTGGTCAAAACCAGTTGTGTAAAGGGCAACTACTTGTGACCGACGAACGTGCCGCTCTGGTCAGTGCTGCTCGTCTCTACGGGGACGCGGTGGCGATCGTTGATCCGCTGCGCGTGCGGCTGTGGACGGAGTGCGGGCTGACAATGCCGCAGCTACGGCTGCTGTTCATGATGCGCGATGAGCCGGGCGTTACCGGCGGCGCCCTGGCAGAGCGGTTCGGCGTGAACCCATCAACGATCACTGGCCACATCGAAAAGCTGCTGCAGCGCGACCTCGTGCGGCGCGAAGAGGACGAGCAGGACCGGCGCGTTCAGCACAACTACCTCACCGAGGCAGGCGCGGGCGTGGCGGGCCGGTTGGAGCGCGCTGCCGGGCATTTCGTGATCGGCATCCTGGAGCGGCTCTCGCCGGGGCAACTCGAGCGCCTGACTGAAAGCCTGTCGGACCTCGTGAGCGCAGCGAGACTGCCGCAGTAGTCCGAGGCGTAGTACTTCGGAGGTGCGAAGAAGTACCGGGGGAGCTACGGAGAAAGTGTTCAGTGCTCGATTTTTCCCTGCGGTGACGATTCTCCGGAGGCAGCGGAGCGGTAGAATACAAAGGACAGCCGGAACACACAGGTGTGCAGCCGTCGCGCCGACGAGGCGGGCTATGCGCGCTATCACGCTGGTCCGCCCGGAGCACTACAGGCCGGGCATGGCGAACGAAAGGCGAGCATGAGGGGCATTCAGGCAGGGGCGCCGGTACACGAGCCGTCGCGGCCCCACGTTCCATCGCTGTCCTGGCAAGCGGTCAGCTTCGGCGTGATCGGCATTTCGGGTACGGCAATCACCTTTGTTCTCCTAACTCTCCTGCACAAGGGGCTTGGCTGGAAGATCGCTTTCGCCAACATCCCCGCCTATAGCGCCGGCATCGTGAACAACTATTTTTGGAACCGGCTCTGGACCTTCCGCCACATCGATCACAAGAACGTGCTGCATCAGGGCGGCCAGTTTGCGCTCGTAAGCCTGGGCGGTCTGATCATCAACACGATCATCCTGACCATCGCCTCACGTGCGCTCGATTTCCGGATCGCGTTCGCCATCGCCGCTGGTGTCGCCTTTTTCTGGAACTTTGCGATCAACCATCAGGTGACCTTCCAGCACAAAGTCCACGCGATCACGCACCCGCATCTGCTCCATCACCACACGGATACGGCGGCCCCAGCCACAGGCGACAGCGACTAACAACAGTCGGCTCCGCACTCTTTTGGGGCGTTGCTACCTGCTCATCCTGCTCGCAAGGCACGGTTCAGCGCTCGCTCGACGGCACGCGCATCAAGCGGAGCGTGGGCGATCTCCCCCGACAACTCGTTAATGATTAAAAACGCCATGATCTTCCTGCAAGATCATGGCGACAGCTACGCATATTACTGCACTGTGTGTTAAGAATGCGTGTCGAGATTGAATCTTCACGAAATAGCAACACCAATATACCACCATGCGCGGTAGACTTTGGCGCGGAGCCCCTGCATGAAAATGGCGTCGCCTCGCTTGGAGATAGTTTGAGGTGTGCATTTTTCAGACTG
>JBBRGK010000046.1:0-12374 GCA_038240805.1 Dehalococcoidia bacterium
AAACTGATGTGAAATGCGTAGATCTCATGCTCATGAATCATGTTTTCAAGGTATTCGTGCGAACGGTCCGCAGACATTTTGGGCGGGATAAGACCGAGACGTTGGCTGACCCTGTGCACATGGGTATCGACAGGTAACGCGGGGCGGCCAAGCGCAAACATTAGCACGCAGGCGGCCGTTTTCGGGCCAACGCCAGGGAGTTGCAGAAGCCACTGCCTGGCGTCATCAAGGGGAAGAAGGGCAAGGAAATCGAGGTCATATGAACTGCGGCCCGCCAAAACTTGCTCAAGCACTGCCTGAATTCGTGGCGCCTTTACGTGGGAGAGGCCCCCAGGCGAGATACAGTCGAGCACCTCTTCGACGGGCGCCAGGCGGATCGCGTCCCAATCAGGAAACCGCGCCAGCAGTTGAGCAAAAGCTCTGCCCGATAGTCGGTCCGACGTGTGTTGCGAAAGAATCGTCAGGATAAGTTCGCTGATGGCGTCGTGGTGCGGCCGCCAGCGCAACTCTCCGAAAACCAGCCCGAGGCGCCTGATTACTACGCTAATCGTTGCCGGCACGGTTCACCAGCGGCAGCAGTGGCCGTAGCCACCAGGCGTGGTTCAATTCGTCGTCGTAGCTGCTCGCGCCCTGTTGAACGCGAAAGAATGCATTCCAGAAGTAGCCGACATGCCTGCTCAACCGCATCATCAACGCGGGAGACAACCGAAGGACCCGGTAAAACATCCTTGCGATCGTTCTGGCTGCGCGGAGCTCTGGCATGATCTCGCGATCGATCACTCGTTCGTAGGCATCCAATCGCTCGCCCCCGGTCTTCATACACCGAGTAATCGCTGCTGCGGCGATAGCGCCACTCCTGATCGCGTAGTAAATGCCTTCCTCGGTGAACTCGTCGGCAAGACCGGCGGCGTCGCCCGCAAGAAGAACACCGTTACCCGCGATCGGCTCATTGCCGCGTCGCAAGAGGAGTTTGTGACCGACTACACGCTCGATCTCCGCGCTGGCCAGCCCGAGGCGGTCCAGATATGTGCGGAGGTGGGGCCGCAACGCTGCACCTGAGTTCCGAGGCAGCACGAGCCCTACCGAAAGCCGGTGTTCTTTGGGAAACACCCAGCCATAGCCCCACGGCTGATAGCCGAAATCGACGTTTGCGATGCCGCGCCATCGATCGAGACTGGCACGATCAGCGCAGACTTCGGCCTCTAGTGCCGCGCTTTCTGCCATCCCGTGGCCCAGACCAGTCGCTCGCGCCACGACGCTATTTGTTCCGTCCGCACCGACGACAAAGCGCGAACTGACGACTGTCGCCCCTGCACGTAGCTCGAATCGATCGCCCGCACGCGTGACCTCGCGCACGGGGCTGTCGGCCAGCAGCTGCGCCCCGGATCGTACCGCCTCATCGGTCAGCAGATTGTCGAAGCGGTCGCGCATGACCATGTAGGCGAACGGCCTGTCAGCCCAGCGGGTGAAGCAACTCCTGCCTTTGTAGCTGACGTTCAAACCTCGAACGTGGTCCTCAATAACTGAATCAAGGCTGAATGGCAGCATTGCAGCCGTGCGCACGGGAATGCCGCCGGCACAACTCTTATAGCGCGGCAGCTTCGCTCGCTCAATCAACGCGACGCGGAGGCCCGCCATAGCCAGCTCGCGCGCGGTAGTTGCGCCGGCCGGCCCGGCACCCACCACTGCGACATCGACGTCGATCTCTGTCAACTGCCGTCCTCCGGCCCGCGTGCATTCAGCCTCAGCTTCAGTATAGGCGGCGGACACATGGGCCGAACAAAAGCAGCGCTCGCTCGGCGAGTCGCTCACGTCAGACCAGATAGACGCTTGCGGGCTCACGCGGCTGACCATTACGATCGCTCTGCGGGAATGACACAGTCTCAGGGGAAGGAGGTGATCAGCGATGACGACGGAACCCGTTCGGTTAACGTCCATGGTTAGCTGCGGTGGTTGAGCGTCTAAAGTGGGCCCTGCGGCCCTGGCGCAGGTTCTGCGCCCGCTGACCTCCGATTTCAGGCCCGAAGACTTTCCTAACCTGCTCGTCGGACTGCAGGTTGCGGACGATGCCGCCGTGTACCGTCTGAACGATGAACAGGCGATCGTCCAGACGTTGGATTTCTTTGCGCCGGTTTTGGACGATCCGTACCTGTTCGGCGCCGTCGCGGCAGCCAACGCAATGAGCGATATCTACGCGATGGGCGGAGATGTGCTTTTCGCGCTCAACATCGCCGCCTTTCCTGAGACTATGGCGCCAGAGATCGTAACGGAAATCTTCCGCGGTGGCGCGGACAAAGTTCGCGAGGCCGGAGGGACCATCGCCGGCGGACACTCGATTTACGATCCGGAACTAAAGTACGGACTTGCCGTCACCGGCGTGGTCCATCCGGGTAAAATCCTGACTAAAGCCGGAGCGCAACCCGGCGACCGCTTGTATATAACGAAGCGCCTCGGTACCGGTGTACTCTCGTCAAGCATCAAAGGCGGCCGCGTTGAGGAACGTAACCTGAAGCAGGCGATCGACTCGATGCTGATGCTCAATCGGGACGGAGCATTGGCAGCACGACAGGCTGGTGCTTCTGCGCTCACCGACATAACGGGCTTCGGACTGCTCGGCCATGCAGATGAAATTGCTCGTCAGAGCGGCGTTGCGCTGATAATCGAGGCGGCACGAGTGCCGGCGCTTGACGGCGCCATCGACGCAATCAGCGCAGGGGTACGCACAGGCGGGAGCTACCGCAACGAGGAATACGTGACGGAGCGGGTCGAAATCGATTCAAGCGTGTGCCGCGAGGTGGTCGAATTGATGTATGACCCGCAAACGTCAGGAGGGCTGCTCGCTTCTCTGCGCGCCAGCCGCGCGAACGAGTTTGAGCAGGCATGCAACCGCCTCCGTGTGCAGTTCTGGGCTATCGGCCGGGTCGAAGCGGGCGCCGGGATCAGGATCCTGTGACTACAGAAGCCATCGAGCGGCCCGGCGACGCGACAACCGCGAGCGAGGTGACAGTGAACGGCGCAATTCAAAGCAAAACCCGGCATTGCATAGCCAGGGGAAGGCTGAGACAGGTCGTACGCGTCGGTATTGTCGCCTTCGTGATACCAGCAATCGCTGCGTGCGGCTCTCACAAAACAAACAAACCTGCCGCCCAGGCGACGCATGCATCACCCGTTATCGCACGAGCGACACCGAGCCCCACGCCGCAAGATTTTCTGAATTCGGCGATCAGCAACACCGAAGCCCTCAAGACCTTCCATTTCCTGCTAACGCATGAAAACGGCACGACGCCGATCGCACAGGGCATCCAGATGAAGAAGGCAGACGGCGACTTCGTTAAGCCTGACCGCTTCAAGGCGACTGTTTCCGGGACTGCGGCGGGCGGGTTTGCTATTGAGGCGAAAGTCATCAGTGTCGGCGACAAGCTGTGGATCGACATCATCGGCAACCGCTACGTGCCACTGGAAAATAGCGTCGGTGCGGCAGCGATTCTCGACCCGAACAACGGCGTGCTAAAAGCGCTGCGGGGCGTAAAGTCACCGATGTACGCCGGCAGCGACCAAATCAACGGCGTGGATATGACGATCGTTGAGGGCGTTGTCGACGCCGGCGACCTGGTTGCCCTTGATGCAGCGGCACAGGCCGGCAAGCCCGTGAAAGGGCGCGCCTGGATCGGAAACACGGACCGGCATCTGTACAGGTTGCGGCTGGAAGGTCCGCTCAACGACCAGGAGCCGGCAAACATTGTGCGGCAGATCGATCTGTCCCGGTTCGATGAAAGTATCGATATCCAACCTCCCTCGTGAGAGGGACCAGGGCGCATACCGGCAAGGCGAGCCCAGCCATCCAGGCAGGTGTGCCGTGACAGAGGCAATCCCGGCCGATTCCGAACGCGGCATGCAGACGATCTCGCGGCGTCCAGTCGCGACGCTACTGCTGCTCGTCGTCGGGGCTGGGGTTTTCTTCGGTACGCTCGACCAGACCGTCGTCGTCACGGTGCTCTCGGATGTCATCAAGGACATTCGCCTGCCGATCAACACGAAATTCGGCGAAGCTTCGTGGATCGTCAACGGCTATCTGCTCGGATACACGGTCGCTATGCCGGTGGTCGGTCAGATCGCTGATGTCTACGGGCGTGTCCGCACCTTCATGGCTGCACTCGCCATCTTTATGCTCGGCTCAGTCGTCGTCGCGCTGTCTCCGAACCTGCCAGTGCTCGTTGGCGCCCGGGCATTCCAGGCGATAGGTGGCGGCGGCCTCCTGCCTGTTGCGCTCGCGATCGCTGCGGATGCGACACGATCCCGTCGTACGCTCGCTCTGGGCGCTCTTGCCGCTGCCAACAACGGCAGCACGTTTCTCGGGCCAATCTGGGGCGCGGCGATCGCCGGGGTGTGGAACTGGCGGGTGATTTTCTGGCTAAACGTTCCGTTGCTCTTGCCTTTCCTTGTTGTGTTGCCGATGCTGGCGCGGGATCGACACACCGGCGTGCGCCAGGGCGTCGATTGGGCAGGCGCCGCTCTGCTTGTCGCCGGCCTCTCTGCTTTGACTTTCGGCCTCACCGACGACGGCGCTAATCCGCGGCCCTTGATTGTCAGTGTCTTGCTGGTAGTTTCAGGGCTCGCGGTCCTGGGTGCTTTTGCCCGACGCCAGTGGCGAATGCCCGTACCGATGATCGACCTGCGGATTCTGCGCGTGCGTTCCGTCTCAGCAGCGATGGTTGTGTACTTCCTTGTCGGGGGAGCGCTGATTACCGCGCTCGTGAACGTTCCGTTAATGACTGATGTGCTGTTCGGCGCGAGCACGACGCAGGGAGGGCTGAATCTGATGCGCCTGCTCCTGCTGCTGCCCATCGGCGGCGTGGCAGGGGGACTACTGGCAACCCGCGCTGGTAACCGACCGACAGTGATGCTCGGTTTACTGTTTGCGATCGGAGGGTTCGCCTGGATGCACTCCTGGCCGTATCTGCCTGGCGATCTGTTTGCGAAGGCTCCATCTACCTGGCACCTCTGGGGGGCGCTCGGCGCCATCGGCTTCGGCCTGGGCCTCTGCGACGGTCCGATCGTGGCCACGGTCGTCGATGCGGTGAACCGGCGTCAGCGAGCAACGGCTTCCGCGTTGCTGCTGGTGCTATGGACGCTGGGCATGATCGTGGGTCTTGCGCTGCTAGCCACGCAGGGCCTCGGCGGATTCACCCGCAGCATCGGCGGTGTGCCTTTGGATGACCCCAACTACGCGAGCAAGTTTCAGGGAGTGTTGCATCACACGTTTAACCAGACGTTCGTCGCGGCTGTCGTGGCGCTGATGACCGCGCTCGTGCTGTCAATTGGGCTCCGGGGCCGCGCCCATGAAGTCGTCACCAGTCCGTTTGAGGCGGGGGAATAGCGACTGGGAATGGCAGAACAACTCCGCGTACTCGGCGTTTTTCCCCATCCGGACGATGAGTCCTATAGCAGCGGCGGCACGCTGGCGCGACTCGCTGCCGAAGGCTCAGAGGTGCACCTTCTCTGTGCGACTTCGGGAGGCGCGGGCAAGGATCATCGTCCCGAAGCCGACTCGGCAGCTCTGGACGACGTCCGCGCGGATGAGCTTGTTCGTGCCTGCGCCTGTCTTGGCATCGCTGCGCCCGAGTTCCTTGGACTCGAAGATGGCGGGCTCTATCGAGTGAATTTTGCCGAGGTAGCGGGCAGGATTGTCCAGAGTATTCGAACTCACCGGCCGCATATCGTGCTTTCGCTCGGACCAGATGGTGTCTACGGCCATCCAGACCACATCGCACTTTACCGGTTGCTCATTGCCGCTTTTGCCGCCGCATCGGGGGGCGAACGTTTCCCCGAGCAGGTGTTCGGCCTGCCCTGGACGCCGCAGCGGCTACTGCTGGCCGCGTTCCCGCGCAGCATGTTCAGGCCAATGTACGACCATATGCTCAACTCAGAGTACGCGGGTTCAGTCCGAGCGCTGGACCCCGAGCAATTGGGGGTCGAGCCGGTCGACGTTGCTGCTGCCGTGGACATCCGAGCCTATGCGGAGCAAAAACTGGACGCCATAGCCTGCCACACGAGCCAGCTGCGCGACGGCGACCCTCACTCGCTGTTCCCCGGCGAAATCGTTCGCAGGACGATGACCACGGAACTGTTCACCCTCGGCGCAGGCCGACCGGTGGCGGCACGACTCCGCAGCCTGGCAGACGATCTCGACATATAGATAGCCGGGCACCGCCCGTTCAACATGCCCGCCAGAGTGGCTCAACCGCGCGTCAGGCGCCAGTGCCGGTCTGAGACGTCGTATCGGCCGCCGAGTTGCGGCGATCATGGTAGAGAGTGCGTGTGCGGCGGGCATAGACCAGCACCAGCAGCGCCGTACCGAGCATGATCAGCACGGCGCCACGGAACGGAGCCAGCGGGCCGTAGCCGTCGACAAGGACGCCGCCAAGGGCCGGACCGACTACCAGACCGATCGCCTGAATTGACGTGGAGATTCCCGTCAGCAGGCCCCTGTTGTTAGCCGCCGAAATATCGAGCAGGGAGGCGCTCAGAGCCGGCAACATTAGGACGTAGCCTGCTGCTGCGGCCGAAGCGAAAAGTGACGCGCCGATCGGTGCACGGGTGAAGGTGATCGCAAGCAGGCTTGCCGGAAAAAGGAAGACGCCGATGGCGATCGGAAGGTTTCGGCCGTAACGGTCCGCCAGATAGCCTGCGGGCACCAGCAGCAAGGCTGCGACCAGCGCCGGTGGGACCAGTAGCAGGACGAATGTCGAGTACTTCAGGCCGAGGATCTGTTCGCTGTAGGGCTTCAGGTCAGGGGTGAGCATCGCGACCGCGACGCTCAGCAGCATGATGATGACGATGAGCATGACCACGCTGGTGCTCAGCAGAGCACGAATCGACGCGAACCCCGCTGCGTGCTCGCCGTGCTCGGCGGCGCGGCGCGTGTCCATGTCTCCCCCGCGCACCACCGCCACGGCGACGGCGACAGCGCCTGCCTCGAGCAACCCGGCCAGGCCGAACGCCGCTGAATACGACAGGTGGTCAACGACGACGGCGCCGACGCCAGTGCCAACCGCCGTGCCAGCAATCTGGCCCATGCTGATTAGCGCAAGCAGACGGCCCTGAAGGTCCGCCCGAAAACGGTGGCCGATGATCGAATACACGGTCGGCCAGACCACGGCCAGCGCCAGACCGAACAACGCCCAGGCCGCGATATAGAGCCACACATTGTGCAGACGCTCCATCAGCAGAATCACAGGCAGAGCGAGCGTTGACCCTGCGATCAGAACGACGCGCGGCTCCATACGGTCCGCGAGCCAGCCGCCAATAGGCTGTCCCGGCATTTTGGCCGCCCCGTAGACCGAGATCGCGAGGCCCGTGAATCGGACTCCGACGTGAAGCTCGCTGTTCGGATATTGCGGGTTGATAGCCAGCAGCAGAATGCCGATTACGGCTTCGGTGAGAAAGATAACCGCGATCAGACCGATTGCGGTGACGTTGAAATCTCGCAGCCGGAAACGGGTAGCACCGACCGGCGAGGACTCGGTGGACGGGGAAACCACGGCGACGCTCCAGGGCGCACCAGACGGCTGTGCGCGGTGCCGAAAGTATAACCGGCACCTGTGGCCGGGTCACTGGAGATGCTTAAGGCTCAACGCTATGCATGCGTGTCGGCATGCTGGAATGCCAGCGCCGCTGCGCCAATCACGCCGGCCTCATCGGCGTATTTGGCCGGCAGCACCTGTACTGCTGCCGACATGGTGGTGAACGCATGCCGGCGCATGTACGCTTCCGCAGGTCCCAGCAGCGGTTCGCCGATGTTGCTGGCGCCTCCGCCGATGATGATCCGCTCCGGGTTGAACAGGTGAACCAGCACTACCAGACCCATGCCGAGCCACCTGGCTGCGTCGGCGATGATCTTCGCTGCAGCAGGATCGCCGCCTTTTGCGGCGGTCGCCACGGCCTCTGCGGTAATTTCGCCTCCTGCGCTGGCGAACTGTTGCAGAGCGGATGAGCTTCCCGCAGCAGCAGCCGTTCGTGCCTCGCGGGCGATCGCGGTGCCCGAGGCGAGCGCTTCGAGGCAGCCACGTTGACCGCACCCGCAGAGGGGACCATCGGGAACCAGCACGACGTGACCGATCTCACCCGCCGCTCCCGTGGCGCCGCGATAGAGGTGTCCGTCGGTAATGATGCCGCCGCCGATCCCGGTGCTAATCGTGATGTAGATCATCTGCGTGCAGCCGCGCCCCGCCCCGAACGTGTGCTCAGCCACAGCTGCGGCATTAGCGTCGTTATCGAGCAGAATGGGCATCTGGAGATGCTCACGAAGCAAGGATGTCAGCGGCACATCATGCCAGCCGGGAAGGTTCGGCGCTTTTGCGATCACGCCGGTCGCAGCGTCGATCGGTCCCGCTGCGGAAACGCCGACGCCGAGCAGCGACTCAACCGTAACGCCAGCGGTTTTGCATGCGCTGCGCAAAGAGCCGGCCATATCCGCGACCACAGCTTGCGGTCCGTCGGAAACTGTGTGCCGGCGGTCGGTCGCCAGAACCACTCCCCGCCGATCAACGATCGCAGAGAGAATCTTCGTTCCGCCGAGATCTATGGCTCCAACTATTTTCCCAGACACGATCAGCTCCACATGACGGAGTTATGGAATGGCCGAAGGGTATCGCGCCACCTATCAGATTCGAGCAGGATTGGAGGGATCGCCGGCGCGTGCCACGGCGCCCTTATACAGGCGAACGTACTCTTTGGCCGCTTCGCCCCATGAATGGTCTTCGGCCATCCCTCGCTGGACGAGGCCATGCCAATGCTCTGCATTGGCGTATGTATCTATGGCGCGCCCAAGAGCAGCGCTGAGAGCAGCCGGCTCGGCGGCCTCGAACACGAAACCGTTACCATCGCTCCCTTCATGAACAGTATCCGCCAGCCCGCCTGTACGCCGGACAACGGGCACAGAGCCGTAGCGGAGCGCGATCATTTGGCCGAGACCACAGGGTTCGAACCTGGATGGCATCAAGAACATGTCGCTGCCGCCGTAGATTTGCTGCGCCAGGCTGGCATCGAAAGCCAGCACGACGGCGACGTTGCCAGGATGGCGTTCGGCGAGCCCAACTAGCAGTTCGTGATAAATCTGGTCGCCGGTCCCCAGAACGGCGAATTGAAGCGCGTGGTGAGCGAGTTGCAGCTCGATTGCCTCCACCGCGAGATCCGCTCCCTTCTGGAAAAACAGTCGAGTTACCATCCCGATAAGTGGCGATTGCGGATCGAGATCCAGCCCGAGCCGCAGCTGAAGGGCAGCTTTGTTCTCTGCGTGGCCCGCAAAGTTATTGGCGTCGAAATGCGCCGGCAGGCGTGGGTCGATCGCGGGATCAAATTCGTGGTAGTCGATACCGTTCAGGATGCCGGTAAGATCGCCGCTTCTGGCGCGGAGCAGCGGATCGAAACCGGCGCCGTACTCCGGCTCCAGGATCTCCCGCGCATAGGTCGGGCTGACCGTGTTAATCAGGTCGCACCAGAGCATGCCCTGGCCCATACCGGTGCCTGACATCCAGGGCTCGGTGGCGAGAGGCGCCTTCAACTGGCGGTCACCGAATCCAGCATTACGAGCAAAGGCATCATCGAAGCCGCCGTGGATTGCGAGGTTGTGGATCGTGTAGACACGTGGCAGCCGCCCGAGCACCGTGTCTGGCTGATCGCGTAGACGGGAGGCGACGAAAGCGCTGTGCCACTCGTTGAGGTGAATGACATCGGGGCGCCAGTCCGAAAGCTCAAGCCAGGCTACGACTGCATCACAGAACGCCAGCCAGCGAACCGTGTCATCCGCTTCGCCGTAGACCTGACTGCGATCAAACATGACCGGGATGTCCAACAGGTACACCGGCACACCGCCGACCACGCCGTGGAGAACGCCGCTGGCTGTCTCTGCGCCGCCGGCAATCGGCACAGAAATTCGCTCGGCTCCGGCCTTGAACTCGTATGCTGCGGCATCGGTGATGCCATGCAATGGGGTTATCACCCGCACATCGTGACCGGCTCGAACGAGTGCCGCCGGCAATGAGCCCGCGACATCGGCGAGGCCGCCCACCTTGGCGAGCGGGCTCATCTCTACGGTGACAAACAACACTTTCACAGAATCACCTGCGGAACCGGATTTTGGTACCGGGACGCCTGGTTGCAAGTGTGCAGTTCTCAGGGACAAGCAGAAGGGGGACACGTCAAGCGTGTCCCCCTGTATTCTACCGTGTACCTTCCGGTCGCCGATGTTGCGATCGCGAGGCGGATTAGTACATCGGCGGGGCGCCGCCGCCACCACCATTGCTCTTCTCGGGAAGGTCGGTCACCAGGCAGTTGGTTGTGAGGACCATGCCCGCGATGCTGACGGCGTTTTCGAGCGCCGAGCGTGTGACCTTGGCCGGGTCGATGATGCCCTTCTTGAGCATGTCGCCGAATTCACCCCGGAGGGCGTCGTAACCCTGACCCGTCGGCAGGCTGCGAACTTCCTGTACGACGACGGATCCGTCCTGGCCCGCGTTCACCGCGATGCGGCGCAGCGGCTCCTCAAGCGCACGACGGAGAATGTTTCCGCCCGTCGCCTCGTCGTCGGTGAGGGTAAGGGTGTCCAGCTTCGGCAGTGCATTGATAAATGCGACGCCGCCGCCGGGCACAATGCCTTCCTCGACCGCTGCGCGGGTCGCCGAGATGGCGTCCTCAACCCGGTGCTTCTTCTCTTTTAGCTCGACTTCGGTGGCAGCACCAACCTTGATGACAGCGACGCTGCCAGCGAGCTTGCCGAGCCGCTCCTGGGCCTTTTCCTTGTCCCAGTCGCTCTTGGCATCTTCCATCATCGAGCGGACCTGGCCGACTCGGGCGTCAACGGCTGACTGCTCGCCCTTGCCCTCGACGATCGTGGTCTCTTCTTTGGTCGCAATAACGCGGCGGCAGCGGCCAAGGTCGGCCGGCGTGACCGAATCCAGCTTCCGACCGAGATCGTCACTGATCACCTGTCCGCCGGTCAGAACAGCGAGGTCGCCCAGGTTGTCCTTGCGACGGTCGCCGAAGCCAGGCGCCTTGACCGCAAGCACGTTTATGGTGCCGCGCAGCTTGTTCACGGCCAGGGTTGCCAGCGCTTCGCCATCAACGTCGTCTGCGATGATGACCAGGTTTTTGCTTACCTGGAGCAGCCGCTCCAGCAGGGGGAGGATGTCGTTAACGGCCGAGATCTTCTTGTCGGTGATGAGAATGTAGGGATCGTCGAGGACTGCTTCCATCCGCTCGGGGTTGGTGACGAAGTAGGGCGAGATGTAGCCGCGGTCGAAGCTCATGCCCTCGACGTATTCCGTCTCGGTGCTGATGCCTTTGGACTCTTCGACGGTAACGACGCCATCCTTACCGACCTTCTCCATGACCTCACCGATCATGTCCCCGATCGACGGATCCGCAGCAGATATGCTGGCGACCTGTGCCATCTGCTCACGGGTGGTGACAGGCGTGGCGTTATCGCGGATCGCCTGGGCAATGACGGCAGTTGCGGCTTCGAGGCCGCGCTTGAGTGCCATCGGATTGGCGCCCGCCGCGACATTCTTCAAACCCTCGTGCACGATGGCCTGGGCGAGTACTGTGGCCGTGGTCGTGCCGTCGCCGGCGATATCATTGGTCTTGGAAGCGACTTCCTTGGCCAGCTGTGCGCCGATGTTTTCGAACGGGTCTTCCAGTTCGATATCCTTGGCGATCGTCACACCGTCGTTGGTGATCGTCGGGGAACCGAACTTCTTATCCAGGACGACGTTGCGCCCCTTGGGACCGAGGGTGATCTTGACGGCATCGGCGAGAGCGTCGATACCGCGTCGGAGGGCGTGACGCGCCTCCTCATCGAAAAGCAGTTGTTTTGCCATTGTCCACCTGCGTACTACTTAGAATTAGCACTCTGACCAGTCGAGTGCTAACCCAGTTGTATCGGAGTCGCTGCCGGGCGGCAAGCAGAGGACTTAGAGCGTAGGCCGGCCTACCTTCCACATGCTCGCTCTAACTCCCACCAGCGCTTTCATTCTCACTCAATCTAGAGTCGCTCATCGTCACCGATGTTGCACGACAAAAAGCGGCTTCAGCGAGTGTCGTGCTTCTTCATCGAAGAGCAGTTGCTTTGCCATTCTGTACCTCTGTGAGGGGATTTGAGTTGTGCGATTGAAATATTAGCACTCCCTGTCAATGAGTGCTAATCGCAGTTTCCGCGCCCTTCTCCCTCACCCTCCCCCGCAACCTTCGAATGCCGTCTTTCGACAAACTCGGCTCTTCGCTGAATCCTCACGTTCCGAGCCGTGTTTTTCATAGTGGTGGTCTACTGGCTTCACAGTCAGCGCCCGGCCCCATCTGGCCGCATCCGCACCCTCGGC
>JBBRGK010000047.1:0-12286 GCA_038240805.1 Dehalococcoidia bacterium
AGGACTTTGGCGCCTACAGCGCCGCGAAAGCCGCCCAGACCCAGCTGGCCCGAATTCTCGCGATCGAAAACGGCGAAGCCGGCATCCGGGTCAATGTGCTGCATCCCGACGCTGTGTTCCGCGGCACGAATCTCTGGTCGCGCGAGCTGCGTGAGCAACGCGCGAGCGCACACGGCATCGCGGTCGAGGAGATCGAGCAGTTCTACCAGTCCCGAAACCTGCTCGGAGTCAGCGTGTTGCCCGAGGATGTGGCTGAAGCGGCGCTCTTCTTCGCCTCAGACCGTTCCTCCCGCACCACAGGCGCCACCCTGGCGGTCGATGGGGGCGTACGTGAGGCATTTCCGCGATAGCGGTCTCCAGCCGTGAAGTTCGCTGCCGGACTCGTCTGATACCCGTGCTATCGTTGGCGTTACGGAGGTACGACCCCATCGACGAGGAAAGACTCAGAGCGCTGCTCGAAACGGTGCGCGACGGAACGCTATCGCCGGACGCAGCGGTGCATTCGCTGCGCAACCTGCCGTTCGAGGACATCGGCTTCGCACGGGTGGACCATCATCGGGCACTTCGTGACGGCTTCCCTGAGGTAATCCTTGGCCTCGGCAAGACGCCGGCGCAGGTGGGCGCCATCGCCGGTCGCATCCTCTCGCAGAGCGACCGCCTGCTGGTAACGCGGGCAACATCTGAGCACTACGATGCGATCGTCGCGATTGCCTCCGACGCCGTGTTCCATGCCGACGCCCGCGCGATCACGGTGGAACGCAAAGTGCTCCCCCGCGTCCCCGGGGTTGCAGTGCTCTGTGCCGGTACGGCAGACCTGCCAGTGGCTGAGGAAGCCGCAGTGACAACCGATCTGATGGGCAACCAGGTGACAAGGCTGTACGACGTCGGCGTGGCGGGGTTGCACCGCCTCCTGGCCGCTATGGACGTGCTGAACAGCGCCCGCGTCGTGATAGTCGTCGCAGGCATGGAGGGGGCTCTGCCGAGCGTTGTAGGCGGTCTGGTGGGTGTTCCGGTCATCGCCGTGCCCACGTCGATCGGCTATGGAGCCAGCTTTCACGGTCTCGCGGCCCTGCTGGGAATGCTCAATAGCTGTGCTGCCGGCGTTGCGGTCGTAAACATCGACAACGGCTTCGGCGCCGGCTATCTGGCGGCCCAGATCAATCGCCTGCCGCCGGCGTCGCTGGGTAGCACGTGAGCCGCGTCATCTACTTCGACTGCTTTTCCGGCGCAAGCGGCGACATGCTGCTCGGCTCGATCGTTGATTGCGGCGTTCCCATCGAAGCAATCGCCGCCGAACTGGCGCGACTGCCCCTCTCGGGCTACAGGCTCACGGCTCGCCGCGTCATGCGCGGGCCGATCTCCGCGACGAAAGCGGATGTCGAACTGGATGGCACGGAACAGCCCCACCGGCGACTGGCCGGAATTCTCGCCATCATCGAGCAGTCCGGCCTGCCGGCGGCCGATCGTGAAATGGCGTCACGCGTATTTAACCTGCTGGGAGCCGTCGAGGCTGAAGTTCACGGCGTTAATGTTGAAGAGGTCGAGTTCCACGAGGTCGGCGCCGTCGATTCGATCGTGGACATACTCGGCACGATCGTGGGATTGCGATTACTTGGCGTCGAACGCTGTTACGTGTCGGCCCTGCCGGCGGGTTCAGGAGAGGTGCGAACGGCACATGGAAACATCCCTGTTCCGGGGCCGGCGACGCTGGCCCTGCTTGCGCGTGCGAACGCGCCGATTGGCGCTCCGCGAGAAGGGGAGCGCTTTGAGCTCATAACGCCGACAGGGGCGGCTCTGCTCACGGCTCTTGGCCGCTTCGAGCGACCGGCGATGACGTTACTGCGAGTAGGCTACGGCGCCGGTGGCCGCGACGCGCCCGGACGGCCCAATGTGCTGCGTGCATGGCTGGGAGATGTCTCGGAGCCGCTTGCAGATGCGGTGCGGACGATGCTGGTCATCGAAACCAACATCGACGACATGAACCCGGAGCTGTACGGCTGGGTGATCGAGAAGCTGTTCGAGGCAGGTGCGGCGGATGCATGGTGTACGCCGGTCGTGATGAAAAAGAACCGGCCAGCGGTCATGCTTCAGGCGCTTTGCCCCCCTGAGGCAGAGGCCGGCATCGTCCGCACGCTCCTCCGCGAGACATCCACGCTCGGCGTCCGGGTGAGCGAAGTTCGGCGGCACGAGGCCAAACGCTCGTCACTGCAGTTCCAATCCAGCCTCGGCCCGGTGCGTGTCAAACTGAAACACCTGTCCGCGGCCGAGCCACGCATTGCGCCCGAATACGACGACTGCTGCCTGCTGGCCCGGTCGGTGGGCCTGCCGTTGGTCGAGGTCTACCGCATCGTCGCTGCCGAAGCGGAGGAGCATCTCCGCAGAACGCCATGATGCCGTACAATCCCGCCATGCGCTCTCCCGGCCGTAGCTACGCGCGCCTGTTGCTGTTGACCGCAGCGGTCCTGCTGTTGAGCCTGGCCTGCACGACTGCATCCGCGGCGCCGAGGGTTGATCGTGTCGACCCCGGTTCGATCCCGACGGGCGCTGGGGGCTTTCTTCTAGTCGAAGGCGCCGGCTTCGTGCGGGGCGCTTCGCTGAGAATCGGAACCAGCGACGTGCCACCGACGTGGGTGAATGGCTCAGTGCTCACCGCGACGGCACCGTCGGTCCTTGCGCCCGGCCGCTACGACGTTACTGTGCGAAACCCGGACGGTAGAACTTCTCGTCTGCCTCAGGCTCTGGTAATTGGCGAGGGCGTACCGCAGCGGGCAACACCCGCTGCATCCGTGACGGCCACGCCACGCCCGACGGCGACGCCATCATTGACGGCTTCGCCCACCCCACTGGTGAGCCCAACTCCTGCTGCGACACCAACGCCAACGCCGTCTCCAACGCCAACCCCGTCACCGACGCCAACTCCATCACCAACACCATCCCCCACCCCGACACCGCGGCCGACTCCGTCTCCATCTCCGACGCCGCGGCCGACCCCATCCCCGTCACCTGTGCCGACGCCGTCACCGACACCAGGGCCGCCAGCAGCCGGGACGCTGGAACGAATCGTCTGCCCGGCGTCGGATTTTCTGGGTTCGCAGCCTTCCGAGGCGACCCATGTCTCCAACAACCAGGTCACGGGCGACAGCCAAGATCCCGGCGTCGCTCAGACGCTGATGCAGCTCGGCCGCCAGGATGGCTATCGAGTCACGTTCAACGCCCTTCCAGGCGAGCGGGTGTCGAATCCGCCGCGGGCCTTCACAACATGTTATGTCGAGGTGTACGGGACGCCGGAGGGCGCCGCCAACGCTCTGGACGGCATTGGCCCTAACACCTTCCCCGCGAACGTGCAGGTGCGCGAGGACCAGTCGGCGCGGATAGGTGATGCCGCACGTACGTTTGAAGGCACGATTACCGATACGCGCACAAACCAGCAGGTGCCGGTGCTCCTGATCGTCTGGCAACGAGGCAGATACGTCGGCACCGTGACGATCCAGTCATCTCCACCGCAACAGGCGCTCGGCCTGGCGCAGCGATCGGCTCAGTCAATGGATGCTCGTATTGCACAGGTCCGCTGAGAGCAGCCGGATCATTAGCGACGCCCGGTCCACGCCGGATCGCCGTAGCGGTGCTCTTCAAGCCTCGCGGCCTCGCGGCGCTCAGCATCGGTCAATTCGCCCTGCTCTAGTGCTACCCCAAAGACCTCGCTGAAGGACCGCATCAGGGCATCGACAGTTTCCGCGCGTGAAATCACTCTTCCCACAACTGCGGAAAGCACCGGCGGGTCGCCCCGGGTAACTGCATCGGGCCGACCGCTGCGGTTGCGGAGCAGTTCAGCGATCGGCACACGGCCCGACGATAGGCGCAATGAACCATGCTGCATCGCCACGTCACGGCGCCGAACCTGAGCGCTGCCCGCTAGCTTCTGCCCGCCCGCCAGTAGCTCGTAGGGCGCTGCGCTGTCGAAACATGAGGGACCAGCAGCCGCTTTAACATCAGGCGACGCAGTTACGACGTTCGGCGCCCCAAGCGAGTGGACCGCCCGTTCCAGAGCCATCGCGATGCGTTTGTAGCCGGCACGGATGCCGCTACCGAAGACCGGCCCTTCAGCCGGTCCGCAGAGCGAGTAGGTAATGCAGCCGTCGTGGAGCACCGCGCGCCCGCCCGTTGGCCGGCGAACCACGTCGATACCGGACATGTCGCAGGCCGCGAGATCGACCTCTTCAAGCGGTTGATTCGCCCCGATCGACAGTGCTGGCGGGTCGAACCAGTAGAACCGCAGCGTATGTACGGCAGATGGGTCTTCGATCAAACCGAGCATCAGCGCCTCGTCCATGGCCATGTTGCACGCGCCCGACGCCGGTCCGGTTGGAAGAAGCCGCCACGAAACCTGGGATCGCATTATTCCTCGCTGACCCCATCCGGGCCTCAAAAGGTTAGAGCACAGATCAACTCACGGCCTTCTCGTAGAGGCTGAGCCGGGCGCCCATCGATAACACACGCGGGCCGTGCAGCGTGAAACCTGCTTCTCGATAGTATCTGTTCAGGCGAACGTTGTCGGCGTCGCAGTCGAGGCGGAGATAGAGCCGGCCAGCCGCCCGAACGCGCTCCTCGGCCCAACGCTGTATCTCAAGGCCGACGCCCTGCCCGGCCGCAGCCTGCACCACGGCAAGTTTGTGGACGTAGCCGGCGTCGTCGGGACGCTCGCCCCAGATCAGTTCGTCTTTCCATTGCAATACGAACGCGCCGACCACACCGTCATCTCGGCGGACAACACAGAGCTCGCCGCGAGGCAGGGCCTGATCGACCGTCGCCACAAGGCTCTCGGCACTCCAGCCGGCACCGCCGTAGTGCGCCTGGCGTCGCGCAGCGTCCTGAAACGTTGCCAGGGCCATATCGCGCTCAGAGGGGGTTGCGACAGTGATCGAGCACATGGCGACCTTGCCTTCATTGGGCATCCGCCCTCCGCCGCGTTCGTCTCCACCTGAGCCACCGAGGAGAAATGCCGGCTCGTCCGTGCGATATCCTGATCCCGCAGTTACATTTTGACATCGTAGCTGTCGTCGCGGCGCGCAGAACATCGAGAACAACCGCCGCTGGAGGATGATCTGGGGCGCGACATCGAGATTACCTCCTACTTCCCGCACCAGACGCTGACACCGCGGTTCATCCGCCGGCTCTTCCGCGATCTGGCAGCAAAGGGACTCCGCCTGGGGGCGCCCGATCCAGAGCACTATCCCGTTCTCGACGGGATGTACGCCGCCGGAGAGCGCGGCGTGAGCCTGCGCACGCAGGACATGGAGAGCTTGCTCCGCGCTCGGACCGGAGCGGTGCCATCCGGCTACGGCTTTATTCCGCTACTCGGCCGGGTACCGGGACTGGCACAGCCGGCGACCGGGACGATGCAGTTCAGCATCCATTCGCAGAGTCACCCCGCGCTCGATGGCCTGCACCTGCGGTTTGACGATGCACCCCTGCGACTCGAAGCCAGCGGCCATGATGATATCGGTCCCGGATGGCGGGCGATGCTCACCTGGTATGGCGTCATCTGCGACTCGCTGCGAGTGGCCTATGGGTACGGCGACTGGGAGGATCTATTCCTGCAAACAGTGATCCCGCCTTCACGCCGGGATGTGACGGAGGGACGGGTGGATCTTCTCTATCGGATCAACTGCTTCGGACCGTCGCTGGTCGAGAAGTTCGGCCGTGCCCACCTGATGACATCACCTGCTGAGGCTGTGATCGGACTTCGCTACGGTGGCGTACTGATAGGCGGCAAGCTGCGGTATCTCGATGCGGACGAAGAACGTTTCAAAGAAGCGGCCACGCACCTGCAAATGCGCACCCGTGCGAATCAGCGCCCGTCACCGATGTAGCCATCGCACGGGCCTGCAGCCAGCCAGGTGTGTCCCCATCTTGGCCAACGCCGGTTTCTATTGCACGGTAGCAGTATCTGCTTCGAATTCGATCTTGAACCCCGCCAGCAGCCGGGTGAGCAGGCTCACCTTCAGATGGTATACGTAGGCAGGATCGGCGGGGTTGCCCAGATTACCGGGGAACTGAGCCGTGTCGAGTTCGACGCCAGCCGACTCAGCATAGGGCTGATCGCTCACCACCAGCCGTTGACTGCGAAGACCCTCGAAGAAAAGCCGAGGCACGATGACCGCGTCGGAAGCACGGGCCAGCATCGCGCAGGTGATCTCGATCATCTGGCCAACGCGGCGAACGATATCATCGATGCTGCCAAGGGTGTTGCCGGGAGGTCGCCGCCGTACTTCGCCGACTGCGGCGCAGCCGCTGCGCGTCAGGCGGATGTATCCGTGCGCCTCACGGTCCCCACGCACTTCGACCTCTCCGGGGCGGACTTTCACGATCTCTTCGGTGAGTTCCCAGCCCTGGCTAAACGGTTCGGCCAACTGGATGACGCCGGCCGCGTTCTCGCGCGCCCACAGGTACGGTTCTGCGGTAGGATTCTGTGCGCAGGCGACGAAGCCGATGCCATAGACGGCGTAGTGCGCCTGCAACAGCTTCTCGATCATCGCCTCGATCTGCCGGTCCGCGCGTTCGCGCTCAGACCGACCTCGCTGGTAGAGCGCATCCAGTTCCGCCCGCGAACGGACGTTGCGCGCGCCCGCTGCAAGGCTGATCAGTACGCTGCCAGCCGGCACAACAAGGTGCGGCGGCGCCGGGCTCTGGCTGACGCTCACCAGTGCGAGCGGCACGCCGGCTGGTGAATCGATGGCTTCTATGCTCACAAGGTGCTCAACCGGAGGGTCTATACTCGCGATTGCGCTGGTCAGGAACGCTTTTGCTGTGTCGAACGAGATGCCCGGAACGGCAGCCGGAGCGCCGGTAGCGGGATCCACCGTCGCACCCAGCACCACGTGACCGCCGGTGGAGTTGGCAAAGGCAGCGATCCGGGCGGAAAGCCCATCGTCGGATTCGGCCAGCGCGGCAAAGCGCGCCCGGTCATACCGCGGCCCGACCGCACGCAGCGCCGCATCGGGGAGCAGATCGTGGAGGTCATGCTTTTCGGCAGAAGAATCGGTGTTACCGGCGGCAGATTGAGCGGTGCTCGTATCCGTACTCCGCTACGAGTCGTAGCCTTGCCAGCGTAGCGCATCATTGCCTCAATGGGCGAGAGGAAGGGCGTGCCCTTCGCTTTCGCATACGGTCCGGGGCACGCCGGCGTCGCGTAGGACCACGCTCGCGTCCGTGGCAGCCCCAAGTCCCAGCGAGACCGCGTGGCGCAACTGGCGATAGCTCCAGGCGTCCGCGGTCAACGCATTGCCGGGAATGCGCTGGATCTCACGGATGCCCTGCACATCAATGGCGACGCGGTCTCCCGACGCGAGCAGGACGTTGGCGGCGCGGGTAACGCCGTAGCAGGGACCGCCGCGCGTGTAGCAGAGCCGACCGTCTACGATCACGAGCGACGGAGTCACCGCAGTAGCCAGCTCGGCCACCCGCTCTTCGAACTGCCCGCCGAAGTGCAGTCGCGCCCGGTGGCGCGGCCGTACACAGCCGACCGAATGCTTGATGCTGATGCTGAACTTCGAAAGCCAGTGCGTTTTGAGACAGCAGGCATAGATGAGCCGGTCGCATTCAAGCAAGGGACGGGCGACCTCGACCCAGTTGAAGAGCCCGCCGCGCAGCCTCACGGGCACCCATTCACCTTCGGGAAAGATCGCGATCTCCGCTCCGGCACGCCGGCAGACATCGAAGACACCGGCGCGCCGCATTTCATAGCGTGTGCTCGTAGGCGGGTGACGAGAGCTTTCACCGACGATCACCTTCCGGGCACCGTAGTCTCGCAGGAGCCCGATTAGCGCTTCCAGCAACGGCAGATCGGTGCAGTTTGGCGGCGGGTCACCCGAGTTGAAGTTTGGCTTGAGTACCACCGTGTCGCCGGGCCGAACGGCGCGACCGAAGCCACCGATCGACTCCACGAGCCTGTGCAGATCATCGACGAGCAGCTGTGCCGGCGGGGCCGGTGCGGCCACCGGCATGACCGTTCGATACGGCAGCCGGAACCGCAAAGGTCCATGGTTGCCGTCCGGAGCCGTCGCGAACCGCGCCACCAGCGAGCGACCGCTTTCGTCGACGTACTGATTCTTGAGCTGGTTCTTGTACTGGTTCTGATGCAGTTCAGGCATGAGCAGAGCGTAGACGGCGCGCAGCCTACGGAGAAATCACAGCGACGATCGTGCTCCGGGTGCGTCTCGGCGCTGAAGCCCTGTCGTGGCGCTGCTCCAGCCGAGCGATGCGGCGTAGCATCTCCTCGCGGTCGGCGATGCTGGCAGCACCGTAAAGTATGTGATGGCGATCGAGCAGCGCCAGTCCTTCGTGAGCGGCCTGGATGGCGCGCGCAAAGTCACGACTGATGCGTTCGTGATATTTGGCAAGTTCGATGTACGGATACAGCTGCCGGTTATCCGCTCGCCGGGCGACCATCTCCCAGACCGCCTGCGCCTCCTCCCACCGCCCCATGCGCCGGTAGAGCAGCGACAGCCGCTGTTCGCAGTCGTGCTGCAAGGCGGGCTGCAGACCGAGCTCCAGCGCGGCACGGTAGTTGGCGACTGCCTGGGTATCGAGGCTGTCTACCTCGCAGGCGCGGCCGAGTGAAAACCGGTCTTCGGCGCTGCGGGCGGCATCTCCGCCGAAAAAGTCGCACAGGTGACTCGTGAGCGTGACCAGCGAAAGGATATCCAGTGCGTTGTGCTCGAACACGGGCAGCACAGCGCGGAACCGCCGGTTGCGCACGTAGCGGAAGTACAGCGCCGGAATCTCCCACCCCGGCACATCTTCATGCCGTACGAGTCCAAGCACCTGCTGTTCAAGCTCGCCCAACCGGCAGGAAGAGAAGCGATCCTTGTAAATCCGCCGTGCCGGGTGCAACAGGTCGAGGTGCGGCAACTGCCGGACGTTCGTTTGTGGTTCCGAGCGGTGCACCATGCCGTTAATCGTGAAGCGCGTCTCCAGCAGGGGCAGATCAAACGTCTTGCCGTTAAAAGTCACGACCGCGTCGAAATGGACCAGGTAATCGGAGAGCGCCCGCAGCAGTGCCCGTTCCTGGCCGAAGTCGGTCTGGAAGTACTGACGGAGCCGGAAGCCGCCGTCGATAAAGTGGCCGATCCCGACCAGCCAGGCGTAGGTGCCAGTGCCACCGGAGAGGCCCGTCGTTTCGGTGTCCAGGTAAAGCACACGCTCGGGCGGGACCGCGGATAGCCCGGCGTGGCGGCCGATCCGCGCGATCACCTCGCCGGAGACATCGAGCGTCCGGCGAAGAGGGATGGCGCCATGAACATAGTCGAGTTCGTATCGCCGCTCGACCACGAAGATGCGACCCTCGGGCGTGTCCTGCCAGAATCCAGGCAGGTACGCCTCGACATCGGGCTCCGGCAGCGGTTCAGGCTCGGAATACGGCGTGCGTTCAATTTCAGGCTGCGTCAGCGGGCCGGAAGCCGCGTCAGTTGCCGAATCGAGCGACAAGGCGGCGGGCAACGCACCGAGGGCGCGCAGCTTCTCCCGCAGCGAGCGTGCCGGCTCGGTCAAACTGGAGCCCCCACCAGCACACGCTCTAGCAGACCGAGCACTGCTGCTCGCGGATTGCCAGAGACCTCGTTGGCCGGGCCGACGCACGACGGACAGCCGCTGTCGCAGAGGCAGTTGCGGGCTAACTCGCAGGCCGCGCCTAGCAGACGCAGGTGATCATCGTAGAGCCGGTCGGAGAAGCCGACACCACCAGGGTGGTTGTCATAGATGAACACCGTCGGCTGGTCAGTGAACGGCGACTTCACCTGCGTTACCGCCCTGACATCGCGTGGATCGCAGAGAAGGAACAGCGGCGCCACGTTCACCAGCAGGTTGCCGATCCCCCAGAGGCCGCCCTGCAGCTCATCACCGGCCAGGTCGCCGGTCGTCTCGGGAGGCAGCGCGAACCAGTAGCTGGAGGTGTGAAGATCCTCCTGCGGCAGGTGGATCTTGCCCCAGCCGACGTTTTCATGCGTATCTAGTTTGATCTTTTTGAAGATGGTTGCCACGTAGCTGATCGCCACCTCGCCGTGATAGCGGGTTGCGGCGCCCCCTGCGCCCTCATCGAACACTTCGAGCACACGCAGATCTACCGCCAGGTTCGCATCCGTGTAGTAATCGACATCCACCTTGCGCACGTACGCCTTTTTCTCCTGCCAGTCGAGTCGGTCCACATGGTACTGCTCGCCGCCGTGGATGTAGATCGCCTCTTCGTGAATCAGCGTGGGCGCCGACGGACGGTCGACTTCGCCGATTACCCGCAGCTTCGGTACCTGTTCGATGATGACGAAATTGTCGATCGAAGCGCTGCGCAGGCTCACCTGTTCGGCCGGAAATGACTCGGCGCTCCAGTGATAGCGCCCCTGTGAGCGATGCAGCACCTCTTCCTCGGTGAGCAGCTCCAACAGCTCTTCTGTGTGCGCACCAAACCGGTCGCCCTCCTCAAAAGGCAACTCGAAGGCGGCGCATTTCAGGTGGCTGGAGAGGATGATCAGGTTGTCCGGGTTGATTCGCCCGGCCTCCGGCGACGCCCCGAAGATAAAGTCAGGGTGACTCGCGATGTACTGGTTCAGCGGACTGGAGTTGACCACCATTACCGCGAACGACAACTCGCCGCGGCGACCGGCCCTGCCAAACTGCTGCCAGCTGCTGGCGAGCGAGCCGGGGTAGCCATGCAGCACGGCTGCTTGCAGCCCGCCAATATCAATCCCGAGCTCCAGCGCGTTGGTTGCCACGACGCCGCGAATGCTGCCATCGCGCAGGCCGCGCTCGATCTCCCTTCGTTCCAGCGGCAGGTAGCCGCCCCGATAGCCTCTCACCCGCTCCGGCTCGCCGGGAACGCGCTTGATAGCATCGCGAAGGTAGGTGAGCAGCACCTCCACCGAGGTTCGCGAAGCGGAAAAGACAATCGTCTGAGCGCCGCCCTTGAGCAGTTCGCGGGCGATCGAACGGACGGCAAATGCTGAACTTCGACGGATGCCGAGCTGGCGATTAACGACGGGAGGGTTGTAGATCCCGATAATCTTATCGCCAGAAGGGGCGCCGTTGCGATTGACCAGCGTCACCGGCTGCTCAAGCAACGCTTCGGCAAGCTCCTGTGGATTGGCGATCGTCGCCGAGCAGCAGATGAAGACGGGATCAGAGCCATAGAAAGCGCAGATGCGGCGAAGGCGGCGCAGCAGGTTGGCGAGGTGGCTGCCGAAGACGCCGCGGTAGTTGTGCAGCTCGTCGATAACGACGTAGCGCAGGTTCTCGAACAGTTTCACCCACTTCGTGTGGTGCGGCAGCACGCCGGTGTGAAGCATGTCCGGATTCGTGATCACGATGTGTCCGGCCGAGCGTACCGCCCTGCGCACCTCTCCCGGCGTATCGCCGTCGTAGGTATGGGTCTTGATATCGGCGTCGAGCGCCTCGATCACGCCATGCAGTTCGCTGAGCTGGTCCTGCGACAGCGCCTTGGTGGGAAAGAGGTACAGCGCCCGCGCCTCGGGGTCTTTGAGGACCGCATCGAGCACGGGCAGGTTATAGCAGAGCGTTTTTCCGGACGCGGTGGGAGTGACGACGACGACGTTCTTGCCGTCGTGAATCGCAGCAATCGCTTCCGCCTGGTGGCTGTACAGGCTGTCGATGCCCCGGGCCTGCAACGTCCGTACAAGATGCTGGTCAAGCCACGGTGGAAAGCCGGCCCACTCCGCCTCCCGGCCAGGAATGACGCGCCAGGTCGTGAAGTTGCCCGCATGCTCGCGGCTGGATCGTAGATGTTGCAGCGTTTCGAGCAGCGGCACAGATGGTGCTCCGGCCTGGCACAAGCTGCGATCACCGGCAACGAAGGTACGCACAGGTGTTCGGAGTAATCAGATGCTACGCAGGGCTGTTATGGAATGTCAACCGGACGCGAAACATCGACGCTCTGCGAGTTCGTGGCGGAGGCCGGGAAAGGATACTTCAGTCGCCGCCCACGTAGGAACGGCATCGTCACTGAACGGACCGGAAGGTCAGCGGTTAGGCCGGAAGCGTCTGCACGCGATGCAATTACTCGGTACCACGCACAAGGGGGCCGATCATCGCTCATATCCAGCGCCCACGTCTCTACGGCGCCCTCACCACGCTCCGTGATCGTCTTCCGCATGAAGGTCAGCGCTTCTATCTCGGTGTCAAAATCATCCACGGCATTGCCGTACTTTTCATCCCATAACTCGACGGCCATAACGAACCTGCTGTAGGGCTAAAACGGCTGCGACTATCAATCGACTTTCAC